>NZ_JBTHHJ010000016.1:0-27183 GCF_054353855.1 Mycoplasma sp. 4423 | reverse complement strand
TTGCATTCATTATATTAGTAATGATATCTCTTGAAAATTCTGCTACGAATTTAAACCCATTTTCTTTTATTTCATTAATCTTTTCTGAAATTAACAAATTTTTTGATATAATATCTGTCATGTGTTCTCCTTTGTTTTATTTCACTTACAATTTTAAAGGAGTTTCACTCTTTTTTTAATATTTTTTTTAAAAAATCTTTTTTTGTGAAGATAACTCAGTTATGAATACACAACTTTTTTTAAGGTCCCGGTTTTTTGTGAGAATCGTAGTTTGAAAGAGAAAAGAAAAAATAATCTATTACTTTTTCTTTTAGTTGAGGTTTTTCTTCTATTTCCGAATAAAGAATATGATTTTTCAACTTAAGATTTGCAAATAATTTCTTAATCAGTTTATTTCGTTTTTCTTTTTTTGCACTATCAGAACTTCATTGAATTGCATTCATAACATTTTGATCTTTTCTGAAAGTGTTTACATTATCTTTTAAAATACTAATCAATTCAAGTCCTTGTTCTTTTGTTGTTGTTGCTTTAAAAAAGTAATCATAAAAAGAATTAAACTTTTTAGTAACATTATCTAATGTATCATATTCTTTGTCTAAAATTTGTTGATCATTTGTGATGCTTTTGGGACTTAATTCACCTGTTCCTTTACTAAGAGACAAAACTTTTTCTTCTTGTTTTACTAAAGCAAATGAATGGATTTTTATATTTTTATCAATTATTCCCTTAACATCCGATTGAATATCATCAATATGTAATCATTTTGTTAAATATAAAGTAGGACGCCGGGGTGGTACCACCCCAGCGTCCTACTTTAAACTTTTAAAACATACTATTCCTTCCTTTGATTTTTGTATAAATTATATATAATATATTAGCCATCAGAACAATAACCCACTAACTTGGTCAGGGTAGAAATACAGCAGCCATATGAGGAAGTGTTGTGTCAGGTGGTTTTTTTGATAAGGAAAGTTATGTCAGATGTATTTTTTGAATTAGAAAACGGTGATCGTTTTAAATATCGTGTTGGGGTGATTATTCGTAAAGAGAATCAAATTTTAATAGCAAGTGATCCGTGGAATGGTTATTGATATTTACCAGGTGGGAAAGTTGCTATGCACGAAAGTATTGATGAAGCGGTTTTACGTGAAATCAAAGAAGAATTGAATATAAATGTTGTGAATATACATAAGCATTTTTTGATTGAGTCGTTTTATGTAAATAGTTTTAATTTAAAACGTTACCATGAATTATCTATAATTGTTTCAGCAATACCTGTTTCATTTGAAAAGATATCAAAACCAGAATTTACATTTGAAGAAAACGGAAATGTTTTTGCTTTTAAATGAATAGATATTGACAAACTTAAAGACATTAATTTCTTTCCCAGATTTTTGGTAGATCAACTAGATAATTTACCACAAGATATCAAAATAATTACTATCAGGCAATAATAGTTTAATATAAAAAGCACTGTATACAGTGCTTTTGGTTATTTCTTGTAAAAATCACTTATAATTTTAAAGTATTTATCAAAGCTTTCAAAATATAGCATATGACCAACTTTATTAAAAACTTCAATTTGGATATCTTTAACATTTTCCTTAAAATATTTGATGCAGTTTTCTCTATCAATAACAGCATCTTTTTCACCCAACATTAATAAGGTAGGAACATTAATTTTATTTAATCCTGCTTCAATTTGATTCATCAAATTTATATCTGGCAAACTGTGTCCGAGTTTTAAAATTGTAGGATTGTTATAAAGTCAAGGATTAAAGTTGTTTCTTTCATTTTCCATAAAATCTTTATTTTCAAATAGATTAGTTGGATCAAAATAGAGTGCTTTTAAGAAAACTTTATAATCATCAAAAGTTTTAGGAAAATATGTATCTAAATAGTCTTGTTTTTTAACTAATGATGATTTATTCATCGGAGCAACATAAATCATTTTTGAAAATAGTTCAGGTGCTTTTTTATAAGCAAGCGAAATAGTTCCACCTCCCATTGAATGGCCAATTAAAACTACATCTTTTAAATTATTTTGTTTGATAAATTTAATTAATAAATCAGAAAAACCGTTAACGCTAATTTCATCATTATTTTTTGCTTCTAATAAGTTGTTTCCTGGAAAAGAAATTGCATAATAATCACTTAGGGTTCATTTATCCATAAAAACATTATGAATTTCTGCTCTTGAGTTAAATCCATGTACAAAAATAATTGGGTTTTTAGGTTGGTTGTTATCTTTAAAAACATAAGGATAATCGTATTTTAAGTTCATATAACCTTTCTTTTATCTATTTATTAATAGATAAAATTATAACATCTAAAATTTATGTATTTTATATTTTTTGAAGTAAAATTTCTTGTTTTCTTTGTAGAAATTTTTGTCATTTTCTATAAAGAGAAACCTTAAAAAACACTAAAGAAGAAATTAAGAAAATAATGCTTATGTGAAATACTATTGCAATATATGGAATTGGAATAGGTACAATAGAGGCAATTGTGTAAAATTCTCCTCCATATTGTCAATCCTGATTTACTAAACCAGAGGCATTGTGTGTTATGTTAAGTACAAAAATCATTATAGTAGTATATATAAGTTGAATAAGGAAGAATATATTTGTGTAAATTATATCTTTGTATTTATTATCGTGATAGGATATATAATAATATACTCCTATAACATATATAATAAAGTGCGACATAAAATAAAGTTTGTTTAATGATGTACCGATAAAAATATATCATAAATTTATTGATGCCTGTGGTTCAGTATAAGGAACAAAAATAACTGTTAAAAATCCACAAAGAGCTGCTGTCGGAGCAATATACGAAATGATTTTATGATTTTTTTCATTTATCAACAGGATGCTAATTATTAAATATAACATCGGACATATATCGAGTAAAAGTGATTTCGATAAAACAGTGCTACTATAAAAATCATCGCTAGGTGCTGATGTAATTTTGGAAATTAAAGCAATATCTCTAAATCATCTTGCTGCAGCAAAGTATATTAATAATGTAATTCCGATGCTAATTTTTATCCATCTTTTTCTAAGTTTGTTTTTTGTCTTTTTGTTTATATACCAAGGTAAAAAAGCAAAAACAAAAGACAAAAACAAAATAAGTATTAAAAATCCATTTTTCATTTATTCCTAACTAATAAATTATATAAGTTTTATGCAAAAAGATAAAAAAACCACAGCGTGGTTTAAATGAGGATAGGATATTTTATCTTTTAATTTCTTTAAGACGAGCACTTTTACCTTTACGATCACGCATGTAAAATAATCTTTTTCTACGAACTTTATTTGAACGTACTACTTCGATGTGTGCTATTAAAGGTGAGTGTACAGGGAATGTTCTTTCAACACCAATTCCATAAGAAATTTTTCTAACAGTAAATGATTCTCTAGTTCCTGATTCTTTTTTAGAAATTACTAAACCTTCAAAAACTTGGATACGTTCTTTTTCACCTTCGCGGATACGAACTGAAACACGAACATTATAACCTGTTTGAAAGTTTGGTAAATCATTACGCAACTGACTTTGTTCTACAATTTCTAATAATTTATTTCTCATTTTGAATCCTTTCAATGATATCGGGACGATTTTTTAATGTTTTTGTATATTGTGCATCCCGTTTTCATTTATCAATTTCTTTATGATTACCATTAAACAAGACTTCAGGGACTTTCATACCCTTATATTCTCTTGGCCTGGTATATTGTGGGTAATCTAATAAACCTTGTCCTTGAAAAGAGTCATTAATATGTGATTCTGCTTTTATAACACCAGGTAGCAATCTAATTATACTATCAGCAATAACCATTGCTGGGAGTTCTCCGCCTGTCAAAACATAATCACCTATTGATAATTCTAAGTCAACTAGTTCAACAACCCTTTCATCAAAACCTTCGTATCTACCTGCTATTAATGTAATTTGATCCTTTTTAGATAATTCATTTGCAATTTGTTGGTTAAAAGTTTTACCCTGTGGTGAAACTAAGATTTTATAACCACCACGATTCTTTAATGAATCTAATGCTAAATCAATTGGTTCAACTTGAAGCAAAAGACCGTGTCCACCGCCATAAATTTCATCGTCTACTTTACGGTGTTTGTCTTTGCTGAAATTTCTAAAATCAATAACATTAATTTCAATAATATTATTCTGAATAGCTTTATGAATAATGCTTTCTTGATAAAAAGGTGTGAAATAATTTGGAAACAAGGTTAAAAAATTGATTTTCATTTTATTTTGATACTTTGTGAGCTTTAAGTAGGTTCGCAACTGTGTCAGTAGGTTTTGCACCTTGATTTAATCATTTAACTGTAGCCTCTTTGTTTAAAACAAATTCCTTAGTCGATGGATTGTAGTGTCCTAATGCTTCAATAAATCTTCCATCACGTGGAGCTCTTGCATCAGCAGCAACAATTTTATATACTGGTTTGAATTTACTTCCCATACGTTTAAGTCTTATTTTTACCATTAATATCCTCCTTTGCTGTCAAGTAATTTTACTTGACACTTTAAAAATGTTGTATAAATTATAATAAAAAAATTTTTATAATCAAATTTAATTTAAAAATTCATTTAAGACTATATAAAAGACTTAAATGAATTTTGTTAATATATTAACCTACTACCCGTAAATCAAGATATCATTTTGGAAGTATATACTGACCTATTGAGAAGGTATTGTTAGCACCAAATTTAAAATCATAATTTTTAAAATAAATATAGTTAAAAATTATTATTATAGCTAATGCAATAAATGCTAATAAAACTAATATATCGATTCAAGTAGGTTTAATTTGTCGATATTTTGTCCGTTTTTCATATGGATCATAACCACGAGTTTCCATTGAGTTTGCTAAATCATCCGCTTTTTGAAAAGATGAAACAAATAAAGGGATAATTAAGGTGGTAAATGCGGTTATTTTTTCTTTTAAATTACCATTTTTAAAATCCACTCCACGTGAAGATTGAGCTTTTATAATTCTTTGCGATTCATCTACTAATGTTGGGATAAAACGCAAAGCGATCGAGATAATTGTAGCGATAATATGTGTTGGAATAAATAAGAATTTTAAAGGATAAATCAAATCTTCGATTGCTTTATTTAATAAAATAGGCCGTGTTGTGTTGGTAAGCAAAGATGTAATTAAAACCATTATGTAAATTCTTAAAAACAATGCTAAAGTTCTGTTGATAGAATTTAAAGAAACACCATATTGGATTTTCGCATTTTGTCCAAATGTTTTTACAAGTGTTGAATAATCAAAGTTAGTTCCTAAATAATATTGCTGTCAACTGATCGGGGTGGTAAAATCTGATTTAGATGTATAAAAACTTCAAAAAAGTTCATTGTGATAGTGATCATTATAGACTGATTCAGAATTTATGATATATAAATTAACTAAGAAAATAACAACTGAAATAAAAATAGGTAGTTTAAGTAACTTAAATAAAGGTCTAATTTTTTTAGTAGATGCTAGATAAATAATTACCAAAGGAAGTAAAATAACAAATAAATCAATAAATGAACTAGCAATAAATACCATTATAATATATAAAACAGTTAAAAAAACCTTTATACGAGGATCGAAATTATAAAGAAAACCATTACCAGGGATATAACGACCAAAAATACTTTTCATTATTTATCCTCTCTTGATAAATTGATAAAATCAGCAAGTTCTTTTAATGATTTTACCTTAGGTACATCTAATCCGTTTTGTCTTAATTTAAAGACAAATTCGAGTAATTTGGGAGGTTGTAAATTGTTTTCTTTTAGAAAAAGAATATCATTTAAAACTTCATAAGGTTGTCCTTGTCGCACAAGTTTTCCGTCTTTTAAAACAACAACTTTACTTGCTCTTTCTAGGACATGGTCTAAATCATGTGTAACATTTATAATGGTTTTACCGCTTTGGTTGAGTTTGGTTAAAATATCCAAGATTTCTACCACACCCACAGGATCCAATCCAGCAGTAGGTTCATCAAAAACCATAAAATCAGGGTTCATTGCTAAGATACCAGCAATAGCAACGCGTCGTTTTTGTCCACCCGACAACTCAAAAGGACTGCGAGACAAATATTCTGAACCTAATCCTACCATTTCCAAACATTTTCTAGCTCTTTGATATGCTTCTTCTTTAGGTACACCATATGCAATAGGACCAAAAGCGATGTCATCTTTTATAGTATTTTTGAAAAGTTGGTATTCAGCAAACTGAAAAACTATCCCGATTTTCTTACGTATTTCTTTTAGGTTTTTAATTTTTCTTCGTTTTTGTGAATCGTTTATGATATGAAATTTTTCTGTATGGTAGTTTTTTAACTTTTTATTATATATATCAGTTGAAAAAGTTCATTCTACTGTTCCAAAAGAAGGTTTAAGTAAGCCATTTAGATGTTCAATTAAAGTAGTTTTACCTGAGCCAGTTGACCCGATAATACCTAAGTATTCACCATCAGCAACATCTAAGGAAACATCAGTGAGAGCAGTAAATTCTCAAGGAGTTCTTTTATTAAAAATATGTGTAATTTTGTTTGTTTTTACTTGCATATATTGTCTATTAACTCCTGTTCGTTATAGGTTGGATTAATTCCTTTAATAAGTTCGCTAAGTTTATAAATAAAAGGAGAATCAATTTTCGCTAAATCAATTATGTCTTTATTATTTAGTATTTCTTGTGGTGAGCTAAATGCTACTAATTCACCATTTGAAAAAACTAAACATTTATCAGCTAAAATTGCTTCATCCATATTATGTGTAATGGAAATTAAAGTTTTCTGTCTTGAATCACGAATTTCTTTAATTAAATTTAAAACATCATGACGACCTTTTGGATCTAACATTGAAGTAACTTCATCAAAAATCATAACATCTGGATCTAATGCTAAAACTGAGGCGATTGCAACACGTTGTTTTTGACCACCAGAAAGGTTTTCAGGTTCTCTTTCAAGATGATCTTGCATCCCGACACGTGTAGCACATTTTAAGATAATATCTTTCATTAATTTTGGGTTAACACATCGATTTTCGAGTCCAAAAGCAATATCATCTTCAACAGAAGAGCCGATAAACTGGTTATCTGGGTTTTGAAAAATAATACCTATTTTTTTGCGAATCTGAACCAATGTAGTGCGATGATATTCGATACCATCAATAGAAACCGAACCTTGTTGTGGTTTGAGCAAACCAACTAAAATTTTAGAAAGGGTGCTTTTTCCACTTCCGTTATGACCTAAAACAGCTATATATTCACCTTTTCTGATGTGAAATGAAACATTTTTTAATGCAGGCTGCAAAATCCCAGGTTTATAACTAAAAACTATGTTATTAACTTTTATCATATATATATTTTAATAAAAAAGAAAGATTTAAAGAATTATTTTTATGTTTATGTTTTATAATAAATTATAAAATATTTTAATTTATTTTATGAATTTGTATTTAAAAAATTACTTAGTAATCTACAAAAAAGAACTTGTGGAAAATTTCCACATTTAACCATTTATGGTATAATCTAAATTATGAATATCAAAAAACAATTATCATATAAAGACATAGCAGCACAATCTAAAGTTTCTATTTCAACTATTTCAAGGTTTTATAACAACGGATACGTGTCTAAAAAAACAAAAGAAAGAATTCAAGCCGTAGTAAAAGCAAATGAGTATTATCCCAATCAAGGAGCCCGTTTAATCAGAGGTCGTGATAATTCGGTATTTATTATTATGCCAATTTGAGCGCAAAATTTATATGCATCTATTGTAAGTGGAATTACCATTTCTTGTGCAAAAACAGGAAGAAGAGTAAATACAACTTATTCAGGCAGTTCAACATCTGAATATATTGATTCAATAAGATATGCATTATCTTGAAAACCCGGATCAATTGTTGTATTTATTCCACAATATGATAAAGAATTATTTGACTTTATTCGTAAAACAGATGATACAACATTTATAGTTTACGGACATCAAGTTCGGGGGATAAATTGAATCAAACCTGATGTGACCAAAGGCTTTTATGATTTAACTAACAAAGTAATGTTAAGTACACACCCTAAGGATCGAAAAGCAATTTTTGTTAAAGATGATCGCCTTAGTGATTCGCAAATTGCTGAAAGAATTCAAGGATACGAAAGAGCTTGTTCGGAAAATGGTTGAGAAATTCATGATTTTCATCTAAGTACCAAAAAAGAAATTGATGAAATTATTCGTTTGAATAATTACCTTAAAAAGAACAATATTAAAAATATTATATGTTCAACACACGAAGTTTATGTAACTTTAACTGTTACATTAGGGGTGCGTGAATACACATTTACAGATATAGGTTATCAATCAATTTATGATAATATGAAGAATTATTCAGCAAAAATATTCATTGATTATCCTAATATCGGTTTTAAAATTGATGATATGATTACAGTTTATAAAGAAACACATGAATTTATTTCTAAAATAATTCCTATTGAAATTTTAGAACCAAGAAGATAATGTCAAAATTTAAAAAACATTATGATAATTTTATAACAATCTTCACATCAATTGTTTGGTCAACGAAAAAATTAGATGATGTTTTAGGTAATCAACTTAAACGCATTCGTTTTGTTCGCTTAGGTTATGTAGGTTTAGTAATTTTTGCTTCTCTAATTTCAGTTTTTTCTTTGGTTTCACCAACCGAAGTGATTAAACCTTATTGAGGACCTGCTGTTGCTACATTACAGCTTATTACCTTTACATTTTTTATCTTTGATTTTGTTGCACACTTAGTTACATATCGGATTTATAATAATTTAAATAAAGATATTCAGTTGTGAAAAAGTACAGTAAAATTTATTTTTTCTGGGACAGGGATTGTTATTTTATTGTGTATTTTAACGTCTTTACATGTGATTGAGGATTTTAGTAATCATATTTCACCTGCTTTATCTAAAGCAATAAATTTCTTTAGAATCTTAAATATTTTTAGATTTATTCGTTTATTTATAGTGTTGGCATTTTTTGCACCGTTTAAGATTATCATCGATGTTTTTGCTAAACAAAAAAAGGTGCTCTCATATGTTTTGTTATTAGTAATTTTAGTGATAATTGTTTTTGCGATATTGATATGAAATAATGAAACAGTATATTTAGAAAATGAGCAAAAAAACTGATTAGAAAGTCAAAAAATTGATTTTAAGCAGTGACAAGAATTTTTAAATTATAAAAATTTAAATGAAATAGAGACAAAAAAATTCTTACAACAACATCCTAATTTACAGACAAACCTAGCAAATTTTGAAAATAATTATCAAAGTTATCAAGATTTATCTAGTGGTTATGTAAAGAATTTTGTGGATGCTTTGTATTTTTCAACTATCACATTAACTACAATAGGTTATGGTGACTTACTACCACATGCACCAATTACAAAAATTATAGTTTCAGTTAATGCATTGATTGCTTTAGCAATTATAGCTATTCCATCTGGGGTTATAGCAGGAGCATTTTTAACAGAAATGCAAGTACATATACAGAAAAAGAACAAAATGAAGGATTCTGAAGTGATTGATGAAACAAATCAAAATGCTTCGGAAAACGAGGTAAGCAATGATTAAATTAGGATCTCACATTTCTTTTAAAGCTCCACATTATTTACCTGGGGCAGTAAAAGAATCACAAGAAAACGGTGCGAATACAATGATGGTTTATCTCGGAGCACCACAAACTACCAAGAGAGTAGATGTAGAAAAATATAAATTACAAGAATATGAAGAAAATTGAGCTAATGTGATTCCAAAAGAAGATATTATAGTTCATGCACCATATGTTATTAATCCAGCAAGTCCATCAAAACATGCTTTTTCAAATGATTTTTTAATAGCAGAAATTAAAAGAATGAATTATTTAGGATTAAAATGATTAGTCTTGCACCCAGGATCATATACAGAATTTGAACCACAAGAAGCACTTGATCAACTTGTTGATTCACTTAAATATATACTTGAAAATACAAAAGATGTAGTAATTTGCATTGAAACAATGGCAGGAAAAGGAACAGAAATTGGTACAAATTTTGAGCAAATTCGTTTTATTTTAGATTGAGTTGATTCAGAACGAGTACAAGTTTGTTTAGATACGTGTCATATGTGGGATTCTGGATATGATTTGCAAGATTATGAAAATTTTAAAAATGAGCTAAAAAGATGAAATCTGCTTGAAAGAACCAAAGTAATACATTTAAATGATTCAAAGCACGAAATTTTCTCTCGTAAAGACCGCCACGCAAACATCGGAAAAGGAACAATAGGAACCGAGACACTCAAAAAATTTGTTCATGATCCTGATTTTGATAATATTCCTATTATACTAGAAACTCCATGAGCAGATGATGGACCAATTTACAAAGATGAAATAGCATTATTATTAAGTAAATAAAGAGATTTGCAGTGTAAACTGCATTTTTTTTACTTTCTGGTAACAACAAAAGATTATAAGTTCGCTTTTTGTTCTTTTTTTAGTTCGTGTTTAAAAATCATTAATAATTTAAATGGAGCGAATATGAAAAAAATTAAAAAATGAATATGAATTCTTTTAAGTGTGTTGGTTGTTCCTGCATCTGCAAGTGGTTTATTTTTATATCAACATAATAAACAAAATAACCATAAATATATTACTATAAAGGTTCAAAAGGTTATTGATGGTGATACAATCATAGCAACTGATTTATCTAATAAACAATATCATATACGGCTCTATGGAATTGATACACCTGAGACTCAAAAAGATTTTAAAAAAGAAAAGCTACAAAAATATGAAAATGATTATGCACAGAAAGCAAAGCAATATACATCAGAATTAATTGAAAATAAAAGAATATATATGCAGCAAATTCAAGTTGATAAATATAAAAGGGTAGTTGCTGTTTTATATTTATCAACAAAAGATGATTTTTATAATTCGATTAATGCTAAATTAGTAGAAAAAGGACTTGCTAGAGTTCATTATATTCAAGATAAAAATCCTAAAGCACCTTACTATACATATAATGAAGAAATGAAGCAAATGTATGTAAAATTACTTAAAAAACAAGAGATATCAAAAAGTAATTTAAAAGGCTTTTGAAAAGAAAATTTATATACTATTTTCTCGAAACCATAGGTTTTTCTATACAAAAACAAGGGATTTATAACAAAAATGGTATAATTTAAAAAATATTTATGCTTTAGGAGTAAAGATATGTCAGCAAAGAATACACAAGATTATAGTGCAGCAAATATTAAACACTTAGAAGGTTTAGAACATGTTCGTAAGCGGCCAGGGATGTATATTGGAAGTACATCGAAATCAGGACTCCATCATATGGTTTGAGAAATTGTAGATAACTCTGTTGATGAAGCAATGGCAGGATATGCAAAAAATATTCATATAACAATAACAAAAGAAGAAAATATAATAGTAGAAGATGATGGTCGTGGGATTCCTACTGATACTCATCCAAAATTTGGTATAAGTGCATTAGAAGTAGTTTTAACCAAACTTAATGCTGGTGGTAAATTTGAATCAAATGCATATAAAGTTAGTGGGGGTTTACATGGTGTTGGGGCTTCAGTTGTTAATGCTTTAAGTGATTCGATGAAAGCATGAGTTAAACGTAATGGGAAAGTTTATTTTGCTGAATTTCATAATGGTGGGAAAACTTTAACACCCACAAGTGTAATTGCTGATTGCGATCCAAACGAGACAGGGACCAAAATTCAATTTCATCCTGATTTTAGAATAATGGAGAAGTTGAGTTTTGATAAAGATATAATAATAGATCATACTAAACAAATAGCTCACCTTAATAAGGGTTTACTTGTTACAGTTAAAGATGAAAGAGACGATTCTTGTCAAGAATTTCGATATGAAAATGGGATAATTGATTATGTTAAAGAAGTAGATGAAGGTTATAAACCTGTGAATAATGATGTTATTTATGCTTCAGGAGAATATAAATATATTGATGAACATACTCAAAACGAAGTTATTATAGGCGTAGAAGTAGCTGTGCAATACCTTTTTGACTTATATCGTTCTAATATAATTTCATATACAAATAATATTCTAACAATTGAAGGTGGGACACATATATCTGGTTTTTATGATTCAATAATGCGTTTAGTCAATTCATATGCTCAAGAAAAAGGTATTTTTAAAAATGAATCAGAGCGTTTTACCCGTGATGACTTAATTGAAGGAATGACAGCGATTATTTCAATAAAACACCCTGATCCACAGTTCGAAGGACAAACAAAGGCGAAATTAGGTTCTAAAGATGCTCGTAGAGCAGTAAATGAGATTTATTCAGAAGCTTTTGAACGCTTTTTAAATGAACATCCCGATTTAGCTAAAAAGATAGTAGAAATTGCTATAGCTGCACGTAGAGGACGTCTTGCATCGAATGCAGCAAGAGATAATGCTCGTAGAAAGAATGTTTTTGAAAGCGGAGGTTTACCAGGTAAGTTATCAGATTGTTCATCAAAAAATGCAGAAATTTCAGAGTTATTTATAGTCGAAGGAAATTCAGCTGGTGGGTCAGCTAAGATGGGTCGTGATCGTCATATCCAAGCTATATTACCACTTCGCGGAAAAATCCTGAATGTAGAAAAAACCAGACAAGAAAGAGTGTTTGGAAATGAAGAAATAATGTCGCTTATTACAGCATTAGGAACAGGATTGGGTGAAACCTTTAACATTAATAAATTAAGATACCATAAAATAGTTATAATGACAGATGCCGATGTCGATGGTGCACACATTAGAACTTTATTATTAACATTCTTCTATCGTTATTTTAAACCTTTAATAGAATATGGATTTATCTACATCGCGCAACCTCCTTTATATAAGATTTCACAAGGAAGAACGGTAGAATATGCTTTTAATGACCAACAAAAAGAAGAAATTATTGCTAAATTTAATCAGAGTCAAAAAATAACAATTCAACGCTACAAAGGACTTGGGGAAATGGACCCTATTCAACTTTGAGACACAACAATGAACCCGAAAAACCGCAAAATGTTACAAGTTCAAATCGAAGATGCAGTAAGAGCAGACCGTATTTTTGAAATTCTTATGGGTGAAAATGTTTTACCACGTAAACAATTTATAGAAAATAATGCAAAATATGTTAAAAATATTGATTTATAAAAGTACCTATTAATTAGGTACTTTTATAAATTACATTAGCATATGGTTATTTAATCAATAACGATTCTTCATCCATTTGTTTTGGTTTTGGGATATTTAGATAATCTAATAAAGTTGGTGAAATATTAGCTAGACATCCATCTTTTAATTTTACTGATTTATCGGTGCAAATAAGCATAACAGGACTACTTGTATGTTTGGTTGCTGGTTTTCCGCTTTCATCTTCAGTTATTTCTGCATTTCCGTGATCAGCTGTTATAAATACAGTGATATTGTTGCTTTGTGCTCAATCAATAATTCTTTTAATTTGTGTATCTAAAAAACTTACTGCTTCAATAGTAGATTTAAGATTTCCGGTATGTCCTACCATATCAGGGTTAGCAAAGTTCATAATAGTAACATCAAAATCTAAAGCATTTTTTAATAACTCATCGGTAATACCTTCAGCAGACATATGTGGTGCATCAGCATATGATTCTACTTTTAATGAATCAACCATAATTCTTTTTGAGTTTTTAAACACAATGTCTTTTCCGCCATCCATAAAGTAAGTCACATGTGCATATTTTTGTGTTTCGGCAACACGTAATTGACTTACATCTGCTTCTTCCAAAACCCTACCAATAGGCATATTAATTTCCATTTCATCAAATGCAATATTTGTTTGAATTCCTTCATATTTCATCATTGAAACAAATTGGTTAATTTTAACAGGTTGTGACGGTTTATTTTCGTATAAAGGTGAACCAATTAATAAATGAGTCAGTTGTCTAGCTCGGTCAGGGCGGAAGTTAAAGAAAATAATTGAATCACCATCTTTTATAAATGAATCTGCTGACAAGTTTGCTTTTTGTGCAGGTATAAAAAACTCATCTGAAATATCATTAGCATATTGCGAATCAACATAATCAAGAGCATTTTGATATTTATTTTGCGAATTACCTAATAAAGTTGCGTATGCTTTTTCAACACGATCAAACATTTTATCGCGGTCCATTGCATAAAAGCGACCAGAAACGGTTGCGATGTTGTAATTATATTTATCACAGATATCTTGTAGTTTTTGCATTGATGCTTTGATTGAACGAGGGGCAACATCACGACCATCACCAAAAGCATGTACAGAAACTTTTTTAAGTCCATATTCGTATGCTGCATCTAGAAGTTCAAATAAATGTGTTTCTAATGAGTGAACACCACCTGGAGATAAAAGTCCCATTAGATGAAGTGTTGAATTATTCTTTTTAACATCCTCGAATGCTTTTACAAATGCTGGAGCAGATTTAAAAGTTCCATCTTTTAAAGCTTTGTTAATTAATGATAATCCTGTATACACAATTGTTCCTGCACCAATATTTAGATGTCCCACTTCTGAATTACCCATTTGTCCTTTTGGTAATCCTACAAACTCACCAGAAGCCTGAATTAATGAATTAGGGTATTCAGCAAATAATTTATCAAAGGTTGGTGTATTTGCTAAAGCAAAACCGTTTCCTTGGATTTCCCTACGTAATCCTAATCCATCTATAACTATTAAAATAACTTTTTTCATATTAAACCTCGATATATTTAATAGATATTGTACCACAAATTATCTTTTTGTTGCAACAGATAATTTTCCATCTATAACTGTATATTCCATATTTTCAACCATTTTAAGTTGATATTCAAATTCGGATAAATTATCGTATGCTTTAGAAAATAAAAACATTATAAAATCATACACCATCATCATTGCACGAACATCATTTTCACAATATTTTTTTAAGTTAGGAACGATATTGTTTTGTCATACAGCATCATTGGTTGCACCTAAATATCTTAATATAGCAGCTTCCATTGCCATTGTTCCTTTTTGAATTACAAGTTCTGAATAAGGTGTGATTTTGTTTTTCAGATCAAAATTCATATGAGTGATGTATTTTTCTATTTTCTTAATAGAAAAATAGTATTTTAGGAAGTTGATATGAATTAGTTTTTTAGTAGTTATTATGTTTTCTTTAATAAAATCTTTATCAACTTTTGTTGTTTTTATGTTATTACCATCTTCGTAAAAAGCAGTAATTTTTTCATAATTGTTTTTCTCTTGCTTTGAATTTTTAAAACAATCAGCTAAATCAATTGTGTGATTATTAATTCAATCCACCATACCAGCAAAATAATGAATGCTTTTATATTTTTGATCAATATATTGTTCAAATTCTTTGTTGTTTAGATAATTTTCAGTAACTAAATCCTTAATCTCTTTATTACGTGCATTTTCATAATTTTTATTATATACAACAAATCAATCTGCTTTATTTGAATAAATGACATCGATTAAATCAACTAAATTATATATAGTTAAATCTTTTGTATCTATTACAATATTTTCAACTTTTTCTTCGATGCCGTTTTTAGTTATAATAACAGAAACTTGATTTACTAATTGATTATATGGAGCAATATTATTTAAAGGAGGATATAAGTCAGAAAAACCCTCATAATCATATCAACAGATCCGAGCATCTTTTTGATGTAAGGGGAGAATTTTTGTCAAAGCATCTAAGTTAAAAAAATTAATGTTTTTATTATATAGTTCTATTTTTCTTGTAAATTCAACTAAATTTTCTTTTTCTTTTTTGCTAAAGAAAGAAAAAGAAATTTCATCAAAATTTGGACCTATAAACAGTTTATATAAAGCAATTTTTTGTTCTTTATTAATAAAGTTTCATTCATCAATTCATATTTTTTGTGAATTTGTTTGATAGTTTAAAGTGTCATTCAATCAACTTTTTACGGATTCGATTTTTTTATCCTTTTCAGTCGATAAGAACTTATATATTGCATCAAAGTTGCTTTTGTTGTTAAATTCATTAAAAGCTTTTTCAATAATTTTTTTATATATCTTAAAAGACCGAAATTCAATGGTAATTTCTTTTGAAAGATTGTCAATAATAAAAAGTTTTTCATCATTTGAATGAAGTATATCAGCAGTTTTTTGAGAAAATGAAATACCATTTCTTTTGATAACATTAATAAATTCTAAATGGCTGTTTTCATTATGGTCAAAACCTAATTTCAAATTAATATCCCCTGTTCTTACTAATGCTTCAAACATATGTTTTTGATATGTGGTCGGATTATCCTTAGAAATTTTACGGATAGATTTTGCAACATCAGCAGCAAAAGATTCATAAAAGTTTATTTTACCTTTTTGTACCTTACGATGTATCCTATCTCATGGATTTATTATTAAAACTGACATATCGTTAATATTAATGTTGTTTGTCTTAAAAATTTGATAAATATAGAAATGTTTGTAATACATTTCATATTTACATCTTGCTGTATAACTTAATAAAACTAATTTGTTCAAGGATTTATGATAAATAAAGAAAGGTGCAATATAATCAAAATCACCTGATACATCATATAAAGTTCCGTTAAAGATTAAATCTATTTCATTATCCTTGATAGCATTTAATGTATCGATATGCTTGGCTTGATAGTCATTTTTCGAAGAAATAAATTTAACTTGTGAATTTTGAATATTATATTTATTTAAATATCAATTTAATGCATCTTTTAAATAATTATCATAACTATCTTTATTTACTTTTATATATGTTTCTGTATCACTAACAGAATCTAAATTTAATTCATGAAATGCATCAATATCGTGATTTTCGAAAAATTCATAATCAAAATTAACAAATTGCTCATCATCTTCTTCGTTAGTTATTTCGATGTTATCTCAAGTTCTGTTTCATCTCTTTTGATATTCTTGTTTTATATCATTGATAATGGAATCGTTATTTCAAATTAATGCTGGATTATTACCGAAAACGCGTTTAAAAATATTTCATGTAACTTTATTTTGTTGTTTTTGCATTTTATTCAGAATCCTTTTTCTCGATTAGTTTTTGCTCCACTTTTTCAAGTTTAGAAATTTCCTTAATAAATTCTGATTTTCCAAAATCACTTATCTTACGCTGCATTTTTGAAAAATGTTTATGCGCTATATTATTTGCACTATCTTCTATACTAGATAAAAGTTTTCGCATCTTATCTGCATTTTCAATAATACCTTCAATTTCTTTGTTTGATTTTTCTATATGATTTAATATGTTTTTTTCTACAAAGTCATTGAATTTCTCAAGAATTATTTTTTTACTATTAAACTCTATTTTGTCTGCATTTAGTGAATATTTTATTTGCAAGATGTTTTTTAATAATAAAACAAGATTTATTAAAGCAACATCTCGAACAATAAATATCTCATTATAACCTGAAATTTTTTCAATATAAATAACACTATTAGGTTCTAATTCAGTTACCAAAATTGCAAAATCAGCCTTAAAATTCTTTCGGTCTTGTTCGAGTTTTTCAATAAAGTCTTTGTTTCTTTTTGATCCTTGTTCAGTGATTCTGTTTTTTGCTTCAATTATAATAGTCCCATATGAATTTTTATCATCATCTAAGATATTTAAATCTTTAAAATCTATTTTAAAATCGGGCTTTCTATTGTTTATATGTTTGGTAGTTTTTTCAAAACTAACATCTTCTGAGAATGCAAAACCTTCTGCAAGTTTATTAAAAATATGATTCTCAAATTCCTCGCCATATTCCTTAGTTGATTTATTATATCTATATTTTTGTAAGGTTTCTAACTCGGTTTGAAGTTTAGTTGATAACTGTTTTTTTTCTTCAAATTCAGCAAGTAGTTTTTCGTTTTTTTCTAGAAGAGATTGTTTTTCTATATTTAAAATTTTAAGTTCATTTTCTAATTCCATCAATTGTTTTTGGTGTTCTTGTTGAAATTTAAGTTTTATGTTTTCAATTTCTTTATTTAAAATAGAATTTTCATAATCTTTTTTTTCTGCTTCAAATTTATCTTTTAACTTATTTCTCTCATGCTCAAGTTGCTTATAATAATTATCCTTAAGCTCGTTTTCAAGTTTTTGTGTTTTTTCAACATTTTCTATTATGAGTTTATTAATTTCATAATCTTTTTCACTTTTTAGTTCATTGTATTCTTTTGAATTTTTTATTTCTCTTGTGAAAGTTTTTTCTAAATTTTCTTGTATTTCCTTAGTAAGTCGATTTTTTTCATTTTGTATGATTTGTTCTCTTATTTTCCCAGTTTCATCTGTAATTTTTTTTAGATCTTGATTGAGAATATCATTTAAATTAAAATAATCTCCATCTGAAACATTAATATCATCGATGAAGAATTCAAGGTTTTGAATATCTTTAATTTTAATATTAATTTTTTTTGATTTAACTTGCATGTCACCTCCTTAATATATAATTATTTTAATAATTATATATATAGTTTAACAAAAGCAAATAAAATACAAGAAATTTTCTTGTATTTTAATTATTAGTACACCGATTCTAGTCATTCTTTTTATAAGGTTTTAAGGTTAATAATTCAGTTAGTAGTTCATCATAATCAAATTTAGAATTATCTATACCAAAGTTCCTAATAAGACTTAGTCATTTTTCTTTTAAATCTTTAACATTGTTTGATGATTCTAATCCTATATTGATATAATCTTCTTTTTCGTTAAGTCAGTAGACATTTAAATTAGAATTATAAGGTTTATTTTTTTGATATCACTTACAATTAATTTCATTACCATTTAGATCTGTATTTGTATTAATTCTTCTTAATCTTTTATAATTTACATCTATACCTATATTATTTTCATTATTTGTAACAAGAGTAAATGTTCTCTTTCCACCATCTTCACGATTTAGTTCTAAAACAGCATGACCGGTTGTTCCAGAACCGGCATAGAAGTCTAAAACACGGGAGTTTTTGTTACGGGTTATTTTAATAAGAAATTTAATTAGTTCAGATGGCTTTGGAGTTTCAAAGGTATTTTTGTTAAGTATATTTTCTAATTCATTTGATGCTGATTTATTTGTTATTTTTGAAGAAAATATTAAGTTCTTAACTTTATACTTAAATTCCCTGACTTTTGTGTAGACCTTAAATGTCCCATTTTTGTTTATAACAAAAAGATCATCTTTTTCATTTTCTATTTTTTGCTTTGATCACCTTCATACGCCTTGAACACCTGATTTATTTTTTGGTGGAAATATTTCTTGGTAGTTATCTTTCTTTTGTATCGATATATCTTTACCATTTGTGTATATAGGAAAATATAACTTAGGTCTTGTTTTATAATTAAATGCATTGATATTAGTATTGTGTAATTCGTTTTGAATTATAAAAGGACCTTTTGTGTCATTTAGTATTTCTGTGTCTTTCTCTTCATAGATATATGGCATTAACGAAGTAAGATAATATCAATCTTCTTTAAATTCATAATCAATCGCTTCGTTATCTTTTGTATATACTAAGATAAATTCATTAGTTTTTGATACTAGCGAACCAGATATTTGTCTACCTTTTTTATTAGACACTCAAGAAAAAGAGGTGACAAAGTTTTCTCTACCAAAAATTTCATCCATTAAAACTTTTAAGTATGCTTCTTGTTTATCATCAATTGAAACAAAAATAACCCCATTATCCTTTAACAGCGCTCTTGCTAGTTGTAACCTTTCATTCATCATATTTAGTCAACCATTTTGTGTGAATTTATCACGGTAACTAAATGATTTTGCTGCAATGTTTTCTTTATCATTTGCTAATTTATTTCCATCTTTTAAGGAACTTTCGGTATTATAAGGGGGATCGATATAAATAACATCGTAATTAAAATCTAATCCGTTTCTTTGTCTATGTCTTTCAATTAATATGAGATTCTTTAATGCATCATAGTTTTCACCTATGATTAAGGTATTTTGATCTTTTGGTTGTTTATTATCAAAATTAAATGATAATTGATCATCTTTTCTTAAAATAGCAATAGTTTTACTATCTGACTCAGGTGCTGCATCGAAGGTAAAACCCATTTTTACTCTTTGAATAATAAATTGTGAGATATATTGCACTCTATTTGGATTAGTAATATTATCAATAATTTCTTTAGCAATTTCTTTTTGGTCTTGGTTAAATTCAGTTGAAGAAAGCTCATCAATTCTGCTTTTTTCTTGTTTCTTTAGTTCATCTAAATTCTTTTGTAATTTAGATTTCTTTACACTAGTTTTGTTCATTATTCTCCTGTGAAACAAGATTATTTTCTGATATTGATTTAATTATCTGTTTGAGTTTAACACTTTGATTTTGAAGAATTATTCTTACACTTTCTAATGTTGAATCCCCAGAGAATGAAATATTTTTATCTTTACCAATTTTTGCTATTAAAAGAGTTAAGTTTATATTTGTGCTTGTTTTATAGTTTTCTATATATTTTTTATATGATTTAAGAATATCTTCGGTCTTTTGAGAATCGATATCATTTTCTGATTTAACTTCTATATATACAAAATGATTTTTATACTTCAATATAAAATCTGGATAACTTGAACCTTTTTTAAGTTCTGAATCATAGTATTCGATGTTAATCCCTTCGAATACTGGGTTTTTAGTTCATATTTTTAAGTTATCATCCATATCATTGTTATAATTGATTAAATTTTTAATTTCATTTGCAAAAACAGTTTCCGGATAAGAATCAAGGTATATATTTATTTCTTTATCATAATTTGTGTATGCATATTTCATATTTTCGGATACTTTAACACAATTAGTACATTCGCTTTTTTGCTTATCAACAAATACAGCAATTTCCGTAGGTAGTATTTTATCTTCAAGAAAAAAGAATTCAATTTTTCCTTCATCTACAGTTTTCTTATTTAGTTCTTTATAAATTTCTATGAGTATATTTAAATACTTTTTGATAAAAATATATCAGTATATAGTTTTGTCAAAAAATTGGACTGCTTTTTTATATTTATTAGATGTTTCGTTTTGATTTTCATTTTTGCTGTTTTTATAAAAATCATCTACTTTTTGATAAAAAGCATCAATTTCCTTAATAATAGCATCTGTTAAATAATTACTATTTTTATCAATTTGCAATAGATTATATTGTTCCATATCAATTTTATTTTCTATAATTTCACTGTTGATTACTTTATTTCCATATTTTTCTGTTTGTGCAACAATATATCCTTTGTTTTTGTATTCGTTGATAATTTCTTCTTTTATAGTTATAAATGTATCTATAGTAATATTATTAAATTCATCAATTTTTTCTTTGATTTTTGCTTCATATTCTGATTGATTTTTTTGTTTAACAATATCAAAGTTTCTCAATTGACCTATAACAAATTTCTCGCTATTATACTCATCTTTAAGATATAACTTTATTGCTTCTCTTTTTTCATAGTCAACATTACTATAAATATAGTATTTAAGTGCTTCCGAATCTAGATTTTGCTTCTTTTTAGGTACAGGATTTCGTTTAATTCTTCCAATAGTTTGAATTGGTAAGGTGCTAGACGAAATATTACGCAGTTGTACCAACATACAAGCTCTTGGGATATTTCAACCAGTTGAACCACCGATTTTAAAGATAATTACATCAGTATTATCTGAATTTTTAGAAATATCTTTAAGTGAATATCCATCTTTAGTCCGAAGTTGTTTTTCATTAATATCATCATCAAAATATTGAACATATTTTAAATTATATTTATTTAAAATTTCTTTAATTTTATTTAAATTTTTACTAAATTCTTCTTTTTTATTTAGGTCTGTATTACTGCTGTTATCAACCTGTATAAGCATCGCAGCATTAATACCAACTAAATCTGGCTCTTTTTTTGCATCATTATATCTTGCTTTAATTTGTTTAAATTCTTTACATGCAATATCTAAAATTGTTTCTAGATCGATATCATCTTTGATGTCATTTAGTCCTTTATTAAAAATCCTATGTATTTTTAATAACTTAATATCTGCTTCCATTAATTGTTTTTCAGTTAGTTCAATCAGATTTTTATAATCTTTTGGAGTAGCAGTCATCTTAACAGTAAAATGAGCATTTGATTGCATTAAATTTTCAAACTTATCTAAGTTTGCTTGTTCAGTTTTTCCGTTTCCTTTAGATTTATCAACATCAGAACCAATATGTGCTTCATCGCGGATGTAGATTAATTTATATTTTTCTTTTTTGATTTGACTAATTAAACTTTCGATAGCATTTTGTTCTTTTAAAATAGTATTTTTGCTATATGAAGAAGAACCAATTATAAAAACTTTATTATTAGCAGCAAAAAACCGATAGTTGGTTTCTTTAGAATAATTTTTCTTATTTGAAGGAGATTCAATACGTTCGACTAAAATATCCGAACCTTTTAAATACCTTTTATATTCATTAAAATTATTTTCTAGTTGTTCTGGTAGTTTGGCAACTGATAAAGTTGTAACAATGAAGATTATTTTGTCTTTTTTAAGAGTTTTGTTATGTCATTTAATCATTTGGTGAATGAAATTTAACATCATAAAGGTTTTACCAGAACCAGTAGGTGCTTTAAAATATACTGTTTTACCTTGAGGATTTTCATCATTTATATTTATGGATTTAAGATGACCTTGCGCTTCTCTACAAAGTTGTTTTACTACTTTTTCTTGTGGTTTTATGAGTTTCATACTAATTTTTACCATCCTTAATTAAAGGTTTTAAGGTTAAAAGTTCAGTAAGTAAATCATCTTTATCAAAATTAGTTTCTTGTACACCGAAATTTTTAATTAAATTAACCCATTTATTTTCAATTTCTTCAATTGTTTCATTAGATTCTAAACCTATATTAATATAGTCTTGTGAATCAAGTCAGTATACATTTAAATTAGAGTTATAAGGATTGTTCTTTTTGTATCAAGCAAGATTATATTTATTATTATCTAAACCTTCATCTGTATTGATTCTTCTTAGTCTTTGATAGTTTATATTAATACCAATATTGTTTTCGTTGTTTGTAACAAGAGTAAATGTTCTGTTTCCACCATCTTTACGATTTAGTTCTAATACAGCATGACCAGTTGTTCCGGAACCAGCGTAGAAGTCTAAAACACGTGAGTTTTTGTTAGGATGTTGATTTATTAAATATGTGATAAGTTGTATAGGTTTAGGAAAAGAAAATGATTTGTTTTCTAAAATAGAAATTAATAATCTTTTTCCTGCAGAAGTTGTTATAGAACCGTCAATAATAAGATTGGTAAAATTTCTTCCCTCTTTCGGGATTATTTTCAATCCTTCTCTGTCAATTTGTACTTTTTCGTATGATTTTCTGTATGCTCTCCAATAATTTTGTCCACTTTTATCTTTAATTTGTTTTATTACAATAAAACCGTTTTCTTTTCCGTAATTAAATAAATTCAATCCTCATGTATATGCATACGATCTTGGTTCTTTGATATTGCGGTGATTTTTAAATAACGACTGATCAGGAGCCATAATTTCATAATCCAATGATTCGCTATATTTAAATGATGTTTCAGAGCAAGAGCGGTCTAAATCGGTTAAATAATAACCTCCTCTTGTATCAAAAAATTCATCTTTTAATTTATATTTTTTTGTATCTATTTCTTTTAAATTTCAAACAACTTTATCATTATTTTTTGCATAACAAACAACATATTCATTCTCAATTTCAAGTTTGTTCTTGTCACTTCCACCCCCTGTGTTTTTGTTTCTTCAGATAAAATTTGCTACAAAATTATTTTCACCAAAAATTTCATCCATTAAAATTTTCAAATATGCTTGTTGGTTATCATCGATTGAAACAAAAATAACTCCATCATCTTTGAGAAGTTCTCTTGCCATACGAAGTCGTTCATTCATCATATTTAATCAACCGTTTCTAGTATATTTATCACGGTAAATTAAAGTTTTGTTTTTCTTATTTTCTGTATCATCTGCAACATTATTTCCATCCGATGCAGATCTTTCAGTGTTGTAAGGAGGATCGATATAAATTACATCATATTTATAATCTAGCCCCGCTCTCTCTCTCTCTCTCTCTCTATGAGTATTAGATTCTTTAATGCATCATAGTTTTCACCTATGATTAATGTGTTTTGGTCTTTTGGCAGTTTATCATCAAAATTAAAAGATAATTTATCATCTTTTCTTAAGATAGCAATAGTTTTGCTATTGCTTTCGGGTGCTGCATCAAAGGTAAAACCTGTTTTTACCCTCTGTGCAATAAATTGAAAAATATATTGTATGTTATTTGGATTTGTGCAATTATCAATGATTTCTTTAGCAAGATCTTTTTGATCTTTATTAAATTCTGTCGGTGAAAGATCATCGATAATTTGTTTATATTGATTTTTTAGTATTTCTAAAGATTTAGTTTCTTTAGCAGTTAACTTAGTTTTGTTTTTTGTCATGATTCTCCTTACATATATTATGTAAATATTTTACTATGATTTCAAAGACTTTACTATATTTAAACTAAAAAGAAATTTATACAGAGAAAAGGAAAGAAAAATATAAAAATAAATACCGTTGAATAAATCAAAGGTATTAAATATGGAAAATTAATCTCTAATAACTATATAGTTATCTGCTCACTTTTCAGGAAATGTTCCTCTTTTCATTATAATAGTAAAAAAGTCTATGATAAATGTAAAAATAAGCATTCTTCATATAGCTCTAAAAAGTCATAATTTTAACATTCTCCACTTCCATGACTATATGTAATATTAACAGAATTCATCACTAAATTTTGTTTACCTTGTATAAAATTAATTAGAAAAACTATTCCCATAATTCCAAAGGTTACCGTAACTAGTAAACCGTTTATAAAACGACTTTCTCATCTTCTTCAATATCCTGCAATTCTCATAATACCTCCTTTCCTTATAATAAACAAATTCTTTGCAAAAGAATCAAATCTATATTACGAAAAAAACAAAGAAATTCATAAGAAAATATAAAATATTTATGAATAAAATATGAAAAGCAAACCTTTGAAAATCAAAGGTTTTACTTATGAAATAAATTTTATTATAATTTAAAATTTTCTTTTAATTTTGCTTCGATTATTTGTTTGATTCTTAATGAAGCTATATCTTTTTCAATATTTATAAATGTATGATGTTCTTTAGAGTAAATTTTTAAATTCTTTGAAAGTAATTTACCTAGTTGCCTATTATTTAAATACTCAATATTTACAACTTTAAAAAACTCTTTGTTCTTCAATTCAATCGTTCTGCGATATCGTTCTGTTTGTAATTGGTGGTTTTTGCTTGCATATAAGCGATTTTTTCATATAAAGTCTATATCTTTTAAAACTACAAAGACTAAATCAATTTTTGGTTCCAAAGAAAGCAAAAACTTATATCAAGGATGATAGAAGTAGTTTCAAGCAAATTTTTGTCATTTAGTAAAATAATTTATCTTAATTAAACATTTCGGGAACAAGAAATCATCTATCATATGTCTATCTATTAAGAATTTATTGAAATTTTGCATCTGTTTGATTTGTATATATCGATCTTTAAAGAATATTTTTTGAGTTCTATATCCATTTTTCTTCATATCATTCATATAATCTATGAAAATCTTTTCATCTTTTAGTCTTTCATCAATAATTTGGATGTTATTTTGATTTAAAAATTTTCTGAGATTATTGATAATACTGGATTTTCCACTTGCACCCATACCGACAAAAGCAATTGATAATCTTGATTCTTTTGATGTGATTAAGTATAAATATATAGATATGGATAAATATATAAAGTTAATAAATATCATGGTTCAACTTAAAAAACCAATACCAGAGAAGAAAACAAAGCAGAAGATGTTTTTAAAACATCAAATTATTCAATTTGATCGAAATCCAAACGCCATCATAATCAATGCGATAATAGATATTGCATTAAATATAGCAAGGATTGCAGATGCTGATGTTTTATACTTAAAATTAGAACTAAATTCGATGTAGTTTATCCTAAGCAATTTACTAATAAAATCATTGGTGTATGGGTTTAAAAAGTAAAATGATGTTGAAATTACTACAAAGATTATAAAGAATAATATCGCTGCATACGATGATAGTCTTAGTTCCCTAATCCTTTTATTGTTCTTATGAATCAGTATTTGTTTTATATAGATATAAAACAAAATAAAGATATAAAGAATTTGGATAAATCCATCTATAACTAATCCGTTTGTAAAAGAAAAGAAAAGATATAAAATAGCATTAGTAATAGCTAAAATATAAGCAATTTTCTTTCTTTTAGCAAACAAAATAATAGAGAAAACACCTAACAATCCAGAAAAAGCAACAAAAATATTAACTACCTTTTTTCAAGTATCAATATCCCTTTCTCAAATTCAAATTAGTGAA
Source organism: Mycoplasma sp. 4423 (assembly GCF_054353855.1). Taxonomy (NCBI): domain Bacteria; kingdom Bacillati; phylum Mycoplasmatota; class Mollicutes; order Mycoplasmatales; family Mycoplasmataceae; genus Mycoplasma; species Mycoplasma sp. 4423. The sequence continues at coordinate 719 of NZ_JBTHHJ010000016.1, read as the reverse complement.
TCTAAATCATATAAAGAAAGAAAAATTAATAATGCAGAAATGATAGTTAATAATAAGATTTCGTATTTTAATCTTCTTGTTATTATAAACCTCTATTAAAATTTGTGACTTTTTGTAAGAAGTTTCGGTTGATGTGGATTTGAAATATCATAAATTCCACTACTGCTGTAACCATCAATCTTTTTAACTTGAAAATTAGTTCCGTTTAAATTTCATGAAGTACGATCTGCTCTTAATGAGTTGTTATTCACATTAGCAACTGTAAGATTTGTATATGCATCGGTTCCACCTAATGATTCTGGTGTAATATGTTCGATATTTCATCCAAAGACTGATTTTTTACCATATTCATCAAAATGAACAATAGTTCCTGCATAATCTTTTCCTGTATTACTATCACCAAATTGTAATCTTCATAATTTTTCTGCTTTTGTTGTCATAATATCTCCTTTGTTAAATGTTTAAATATTAAAATGTATAAAGCTTATATAAATTAAATTATTTATTTTTTAGGGTTGTTGTTTCCACGGGGACCACCAGATGGGTTTCCGGTTTTTGATGGTCATCCAGCACGATTTGGATCGTTATCTGGTCTGTTATTTCCTTTGTTTCCAGGCATAAAACCTCCTATTTATAATTAAAAATTTTTTTTGCATAATAAGCTTTAAACAAGGACATAAAAATTAACAGAAAATTAACATTGTATCATCTCTGCATAT
>NZ_JBTHHJ010000015.1:0-27460 GCF_054353855.1 Mycoplasma sp. 4423 | reverse complement strand
ACAAAATAAAAGTATAAGTTCTCACTTATACTTTTTTTTCTTTTTAGGACTAGAATTAAAATCCAAGGATAATCCTTGGATTTTGTTATTTAGTTAAATCATTTTCAATAATAACTTTGAGCGCTCTATTGTCTCCGGCATGCTTAAAGATGTTATATGCAGTTTCCATTTCTGAAAGCTTAAAGTGGTGTGTTACCATTTTGCTTGCATCGATTTTTCCTGATTCTAAGACATCTAAAAGCATTTGTGTAGTTGTTGCATTTACTAAACCTGTTGAAAAAGTAATGTTCTTAATTCATAGTTTTTGCAATTCAAAACTTACTGGTTTACCATGTACTCCAACATTAGCTATGTGTCCACCGATAGCAACTATATTTTGTGCTACATCAAATGTTGCTGGATAACCAACACATTCCATTGCCACATTTACTCCATGTCCATTAGTAATTTCCGAAACTTTTGCTTTAATTTCTTCTAAATTACCTGATTTAATAGTATGTGTTGCACCGAATTTTTTTGCAAATTCTAGTCTTGATTCTGATAAATCAACCATAATAATCTTTGATGGTGAGTAAAATTGTGCTGTCAGTAAAGCGGCTAAACCAATTGGTCCTGCTCCAATAATTGCAACAGTATCTCCTGGTTTAATATGAGAACTTTGTACCCCGATTTCAAATGAGGTAGGGAAGATGTCAGATAACATTACTAAAGCATCATCAGATACTGTTTTAGGTGCATGATATAATGAACCATCAGCATGTGGAATGTGTACAAATTCTGCTTGTGTTCCATTAATATTATGTCCTAAAATTCATCCACCTGTTTCACAGTGTGCGGGAAGACCACGTTTACAGTAGTAGCATTTATTACATGATGTAATACATGAAACAATAACTTTATCACCTACTTTAAAGTTAGATACTGCTGAACCTACTTCCTCAACTATACCAATTCCTTCATGTCCTAAGATTTTACCAGGTTGTGTTTCAGGAACATCTCCACCTAAAATGTGTAAGTCTGTTCCACAAATAGTAGTTTTCAAAATCCGAACAACTGCATCGGTAGGTTTAATAACTCTAGGTTTGTCAAAGTCAACTAACTGTACTTTTCCTTCTTTATTAAATGTAATTGCTTTCATTTTCATGATAATTTCTCCTTTATTTTAAATAACTATCTGATAATATTATACTCTTGTCTATATAAGTTGTTGAATTTTTTAGAAAAAATATGAAATTCATTTCATGTTTTTATCAAAACTGGTTTACTTTTTTTGTTTTGAATATATTACAAAACTAATACCAACAATGCAGCCAAATTTATGCAAAAGTGTATTAAAATACCCCAAAACGGGGCTTATATGGTATTAAATATATGGCGCACCCGGCAGGAGTCGAACCCGCAACCTTTAGGGCCGTAACCTAACACTCTGTCCAGTTGAGCTACGGGCGCATTTAATTATGGAGGCACTAACGGGATTCGAACCCGCACTCAAGGTTTTGCAGACCCATGCCTTGGCCATTTGGCTATAGTGCCTATAAATTGCTAAATTATTATAGCGAAAAACAACAAAAAACAAAATATTTTTATAGATTTTTTATAATTTTAATACATAAATATTTTTATTAATTTCTATCTTGTAAAATGTGGAAATACTTTTATATATATATTCTTTCATTTATAACATATGATATAAGAAAGCAATATGAGATATTATTACTCTATAATCGTTAAATAACGATATCTTTTTATGGAAATTATGAAAATATTTATTTTATATAAAATTACATACTTTTTATATATATAATTAATTATATACATATAAATTATAAAATATTTCTATTATAAGGAATTTAAGGGAAATTATGAAAAAGCACAAGTTATCAAAATTATTCTTATCAATTGCATCTTTAACTATAACTCCTATTGTTATTGCTGTAAGCTGCTCACCAAAAATAAAAGAAGAAGCAAAACCAGTTGATTTAAATTCTCCAAAAATGCAGGTTACAAAAACTACACCAACACATCCTATTGAAAAACCTAAACCTAATAACCCACAATCTCAAAATCTACCTATCAAAAACAATCCTAATCCAAGTGATGAAAAAAATAAACCTGATAAAGTAGATTATTCAAATGCTTTAGTTAAAAAACCAAATATAAGTGATCAAGTAATTTATAATAAAATATTAGAAAAACCTTTTAAAGGATTACAAAGATATAAAGATCCTGATTTTATAGGGATAGTTGGTGGAGGTAATGGAACTGATAACCAATTATTTTCAGTTAGAGATGGATTAGATATTAGTAAACTTACATCAGATGGAAAAGAGGAAACTAAAAGCAATAGAGTGTTCGATAAATCTACATGAGATCCTAAAACTAAAACTATTACATTTAAATATATGGTAATTGGTTATACAATGCAATATTCACAAACCATAACTTTAACAAATATAGTTGAAAAAACATCCGAACAAAATCCGAATAACCAAACAGAAACAAACATAGATTATTCAAATGCTTTAGTTAAAAAACCAAATATAAGTGATCAAATGATTTATGATAAGATATTAAAAAAACCTTTTAAAGGATTACAAAGATATAAAGATCCTGATTTTATTGGTATAGCAGGTGGAGGAAACGGAACTGATAATCAATTATTTGATGTTAGAGATGGATTGGATATTACTAAACTTACATCAGATGGTAATCCTGAAACCAAAGATAATCGCAAATTTCTAAATTCAACCTGAGATCCTGCTACTAAGACAATTACATTTAAATATATGGTAATTGGTGGCAAAACAGAATACACACAAATTATTAAATTAAATAATATAACAGAACCTTCTACAAAAGATAATGGGCAACCTACTAACAAAAATGGAACATCTGCTCCAAAACCTGATTTAGATAAAACAAAACAAGAAACTCAAAGTTCTGAACAAAAACCAACATCTGGAGCGAGAAGTAGTACCCCTCCAAAAACTCCAATTACATCTGAAACAGATGAAGACAAAAAAACAAACAAATCTGAAAATACTGAACCTCTTTCATATGAAAATGCATTAGAAAAATTACCTAATGTTACAGATGAAAAAATTTATAATAAGATTAAAGAAAGATTGTCAACAAAGAAAAATGTATTCCCTGGGTTACAAAGATATAAAGAGACTAAAGCTGGAAAAGCAGAAAATAGCACTTACTTTTTTGGAATAGCAACTGGTGGTACAAGTGATGATAATAAACTCTTTAAAACAAAAGATGGACTTGATCCACTAAAATTAAAAGATATCCCAAAAACACAAACCACTGAAACTAAGAAAACTAGAAAGAAGGGACGTAATAAACATAACAATAATGTATTTGAGAGTTCAATTTGAAATGAAGAAGACAAAACATTAACATTTAGATATATAGTTGATGGTAAAAATAAAACATACGAGCAAAAAATCAAACTTAATATAACAACACAAGAACAAGATCCAAAAAATCCTAATACATCACAAACAAATAATACTCCATCTGATAAGGGTAATCAAAAAACAAACTCAACAAGTAGAAATGAAGAAAGGGTTAGTTCTACTGGGACAAACCAACAAAATACGGAACATCAAGATTCTTCAAGAGAAGAATCACCTAATGATGAAAATTCTAAAACTGACAACGAAACAAAAACCACAGATTCTACAAAAACTTCACAAGGAAAACCTAATTCATCGGATACAACAAATCCAAAAACAGAAAGTTATTCACCAAAAAACTCTACTCAACCCACAGGTAATTCTGATTCTGGACAAAAAAATAACAATGAACAAAATATACAATCTGGTTCAGGTGAAACAGTCCATGAAACACCTCCTGCTCCAGCAGCATTAAAAGCTGAAAAACCTAATGCAAATGCACAAACAACATCAAGTGAAACTTCTAAAAATCAACCAGAAAACTCGGAACCAACATCTAATGATAATACAAATGATCAAAGTGCAAAAACACCAACAAAAGAAAATAATCAGAAAGATACCCCTTCAGAAGAACCTACATTAAAATCTTCTGAATCACAACCTAGAGTTGTAGCAAGCCAAAATAACCAACCTAATCCAAACGAAAATCACGAACAGCAACATGAACAAAACCAACCAAGTGATTCAACACAAACAGGAACTCCATTTAACGGAACCGAAAACCCACAAGAACAACCAAAATTAAAAACTGAAACTTTACCAAAAAATAATCTAACTAGTGAAGAAACATCTGATAATACAAAAGTTGTAGATGGTAATGAATCAAAAAATGTTGACAATGAAAATGAAGAAGAAAGTCCAAAACAAAGTGAAGACACTATTAAAACTGCTCCATTAAAATTATATGATGGTGTTACAAAAGAAAAAGTCAAAGAACAAATTCAAAAAGCACTCGAAAAGAAAACAAAGCCAAAGAAAAATAAAAAATTTCCTGGTTTACAAAAATACAGAACCAAAGGAAATGAATATGTTGGTATATCAGGTATGGGAAATAAAAATGATAATAAATTATTTTCTTTTGCAGATGCGTCATATGCAAATAGAATTACATCAAAAAAATCAGATGCTAAAAAATTCACCGATTCAACTTGAGATCCTAATACCAACACATTAACATTTAAATACCATATTGATGACGACAATAAAGAATACTCACAAACTTTTGTGTTAAGTTAAAAAAATATCACAAATTAGATGCCTAATTTGTGATTTTTATACCTTAATTAATGAAACTACTTCGGTATGTTCACCTAATAATTTTCTTCCATACAATTCTTGTAATTCTAATAAAACAATTACTTTTTTAACTTCTACACCTTGCGATTCTAATAACTTAATAATTGCTTTGGTAGTCCCACCAGTTGCAAGCACATCATCTACAATTGCAGCTGTTTGGCCTTGTTTAACAAACCCTTTTTGTAATTCTAAACTATTGCTTCCATATTCCAAATCATATTTCATCGCAATAACTTCACCTGGTAGTTTATTAGGCTTACGAACCATTATGAATGGTTTTTTTAAAAAAGCAGCAGCGGGTGTACCGAATAAGAATCCTCGCGCATCTGGGCCTACAATGATATCAACATCTTTGCACTCATCAGCAATCTTTGAAATTGTATAATTTAAAGCCTCTCCGTCTGCTAATAAAGGTGATATATCTTTAAACATTATCCCTGGTTTTGGAAAGTCGGGAACATTTCTGATTAATTTTGCTATATTCATATTTTAATTATAAACTATTTGCTTATTTTTTGCTATATTTATCAAAAAAATAAAACACATAAAATTTTTATGTGTTTTATAAAATCCTAGTTATATGTATAACTGTGATCAAAAGAAGTTAATAAATGTGGTAATTTTTCAATGTTAGTTGTATAATCCATTTTTGGTCTAAGGAGAATTGAAAGTTGATAAATTTTCTTTCTAAATGCTCATTTTAACTTAGATATTTTACTATCCAACACAATGCGTGATTCGATGGTATGAAGTAAGGACTTCATATCTCATAAAATAATATTCTTCATATTTCCATAGGTAGGTTTAAATTGATAAATTGATTCTTTTAATAACTTTTTAGCATCTGCATATGAGAGCTTATTAGCAACTTCAATTTTATCATAGATTACATATCCGTTTTCTTTTAACGAAGCAGCCATATGTGCTGAGAGAACTGAATTTGCTTCTGTTTGTAGTTTAACTCTAACTTCTTGTTTTCTTGAAGTTACATAAAAGTAGAATAATGACATATTCATATACACTGCATTTAATAAAATTACAACAATGCTAAAGAAACCAACTCCACCAAAGAAGACAAAGGAAATGATGTTTTTAACAATTCATACATATCAGTTTTCTCGAAAACCTAATGAAAGCATCATCAATGCTACAACTGAAAGTGAATTAATCATTGATAATAGTATGTTTCCATCAAGTTTATATTTATAAAAGGTCCCAAAAGCATTTTGCACAGGATCGAATCCAAAAGTGATGTTGTATAAATAAGTAACTTGTGGATTTAAGAAGTAAAAAGCAATTGATAAAATAATAAAAATCATTCCAAAGAAAGTTCATGTGTGAACACCCGAAACAAAGTATTCAAAGACAATCTTTTTACGAATATATGTTTTATGGAAGTTAAAAATTAAAATTGGTATATATATGAATAAATTAATTAACCCATCGATAATTAAATAGTTATAGAAAGCAAAGCATATAAAGAAGATAATATTTATCAAGCTTAGCAAATAAGCGATTTTATAATGCTTTGAAAAGAAATAATTAGCTAAAATACCAAAGATACCAGAAAATGAAACTAAAACATTGATAATTGCAACCGAACGGTTCGGGTTTTGTCATGCTCACACTTTATAATCAAAATTATAAAGTGAAACATATACCAACACTACTATGTTAATTACAATATAACATTTCTCTATTACGTCACGATGTTTAAGAACTTGTTGCTTGAACTTAAGCATTTTTCTTTAAAGCCACAGTACGTGATGAATAATAAAGTGCTTCAGCAATAGTTGGGTGTGTGTAAATAGATTCTTGTAGTTGTTTAAAGGTAACTTTTTGTTGCATTGCAAATGCGACTTGGTTGATTAAAATGTGTCCACCTTCTAAGAACATAAAACTTCCTAGAATTTCTCCGGTTGATTTAGAAACAAAGAATTTAACGAAAACTAATTCATTTGCTAAACCATCAGCATGCATTCTTGGTAATGCCATACCAGGAACCATTACTTCATTAAATTCAACACCCTCTTTTTCTAATTGAGCGGCTGTTTTACCAACACCGGCTAATTCAGGGTTTAAATAAATTGCTCATGGAACATTGTTTAAGTTTAATTTTTCAGGTTGTAATCCTAAAATATCTTTAGCAATCACATCTGCTGTTTTGTAAGCAACAGTAGAAAGCATAAATAATCCAGTTACATCACCTAAAGCATAAACGTGATCTAAACTAGTTTTCATCGATTCGTTTACTTCAACAAATCCACGAGCATTTAGTTTTAATTTAAGTGCATCTAGACCAGATAGGTTTGCTACTCTACCAATTGCTACTAATGTTTTTTGTGAAGCCAATGAGTGTTTTTGCTCTCTTCATTGATAACTTACAAATCCATTAGAAACTGATTCTAAGTTCATTTCATCAACAATTACAACACCTTTTGCTTCTAAAGTAGCACGAACTGCTTTAGCAGCATGTGGATCAAGATGTGCTAAGAATTTAGTGTTACATAAAATAGTAACTTTAGTTCCTAATGTGCTATAAAAATAAGCAAATTCTAATGCAATAGGTCCTGCTCCAATAATTACTAGTGTTTTTGGTGCAGCATCTAATTTCATTGCTTGTTCAGAATCGATTAAGTATCCTGATTCATATGCTTCCATGGCACCTTCGATGCTTAATGCACGATTTGATGAACCAGTTGCTACAACTAATTTATCAAAGTGTAATGTTTCTTCATTAACTGTTAAACTGTGTTCATCTACAACAGTACCCATTCCTTTGAATACATCAACATGAGCACCTGCTAAAAAGTTGCTAATAGCACCGTTCAAAAGTTCTTTGTTTGCTTTACGACGGTTTTGCATTACTTGGAAACTATATCCAAGGTATTTGTTGAAAACTCCATATTTTTCAGAATTTTGGATTGTGTCTAAAACTTTTGCTGACTTAATTAAAGTTTTAGTAGAGATGCAACCTTTGTTAACACAGGTTCCACCTAAATCTTCTTTTTCAACTAAGGCTACTTTAAGCCCGTTGCTTGATAGAATACCAGCCAAAGCGTACCCACCAGGTCCAGCACCTAATACTACGACATCATAGTGTTTCATATTTCTCCTTTATTTTTAAATATATACATATATTATAAACAAAATAATAATAAAAAGTGTAAAAAAATCATTTTTTTAATATGTTTTTGCATTTTTTTAAAAATAAAAACACAACTGAGTGTGTTTTATACATAAGCGATGATTACAACTATTAAACTTGCAATAAAATAAATTATTAAGTTAAAATAAAACGGAAAATTAGATTTTTTGATTTTGGGTTGCTGTTTTTGTTTTTTTTGCTCTAAGTATGCAACTTTTTCAGCATGAGTCATTCTTAACATCTTTTTTTCTTCTTTATATCGCGATGAAATAGACTTATTTTCACGAAATCTTTCAAATGTTCGTTCCATAAATCCTCATTTAAACACTAAAATAAGTAATACAAATGCTAATGTTATTAAGGCAGAAGCAGTAAAAGCATTAATAATTCAATTTACATCTTTTTTATGGTTTATTCCTGCTGAAATAGCAAAAATAAGCCAGAAGATAAGAAAGTATGCTAATAAAATGTAATAAAATCGTTTGCTTTTAAACTGTGATTTAATTAAATTAGTAAATTTTGCTCACATTATTTGCTTCATTTTCGGATTTGCTCATCTGTTGCATAAACATAATGAGTTTGCTCATTTTCGCTAATATCTTGATTTTTAGGTAGATTTGGATATTTTTGCTCATCCATATATGAAAGTTCAAATTTTACATCCTTAAATTTCTCATTTGCATTTGAAATTTTAGGAATTGCTTTAAATAAATTAATTGTATATGGATGAATTGGGTTTTGATAAATTGCATTAGTATGTCCTGATTCAACAATTTTACCTAAATGCATTATTAATACCCGATCTGCAATATATTCAATCATTGATAAATCGTGTGCAATAAAAATCATTCCAATGTTCTTTTGTTTACATAAATCCATAAGCAAGTTAACAATTTGTGCTTGAATCGAGATATCCAAAGAAGCAATTGGTTCATCAGCAACAATGATTTTTGGTTCTGTGATTAAAGCACGAGCTATCACAATTCTTTGACGTTGACCACCTGAAAATTCATGTGGATAACGATAGGCAAATTGTTTTAACAAACCAACATCTTCTAAACTTTTGTATATGGTATTACGTGTTAAAAGACTTGATATCTTATAAATCCGTCAAAATTTAGTGATGAAATTAATTGGTTTTTTATAAAATTTATTTTGCAGGAAAATATCATAATTGGATATACCTAAAAATAAATAAATAGCTTTTAAGTCTTTATTTAAATACCTACTTTCAATTTCAAAAGATTTAATTCCATTTAACTTATCATATACATTAGAAATAAAAACTTTATAATCAACTTTATATTGCTTTAATGTTGCTTTAAGTTTGTTATGTAAATGCACATCATCTTTTTTATTAATAAGTTGCTGCTTAGTTTTATCAATATAATTTGCTTTAAAGTATGCTAAAAATTGTTTATGGATTTGGTTGAATTTACCTATCAATCCTTTATCAATAGCAATAAATGATTTACTAATATCTTCTTGCTCTTGAACTTGCTTTTTAAGTTCTAAAACTCTTAATTTATATGAATCCATATAAGTTTGAAGTTCTTTATCGAAGTTTTCTTGTGTTTGTTGCAATCTTTGTTTTGCTTGGTTAAAAGCATCTTTATTTATTTTTGGTTTAACAAAAAATCCTTTAATGGTTGTTTTTAAGCTTTTTACAAAGGTTTTTCACTTACTTTTAGCATCACTTCGATATTGATCCTGGATATATTTAGATTGCTTTAAATAATCCGATAAATCAAAGTTGAAATTTGAAACCACAATATTTTTAATAGTTTTTGAAAATTCAGAAAGTTTATTAAAATCAAATGGATTGGCATTAAGTTGATTTTTAAAAAACTCACTTGATTTGTCTTGCAAATGATTAATTAACTGTTGCAACTCGTCAAAATCTAAGTATCTAAGTTTAGATTTATGCTTTATAAATATCTTTTTAATATGATTATTTAGATGATATATTTTTACCTTATAAGCAAAATAATCAATATATGGACTTCCATATGCTTCATTAAAAAGTAATTTTGATTCATTTTTTAACTCTGAAATAAAGTTATTTAATGAGTTTTTTGAATCCAAATACTTTTCTCTTCAAGAAAATAAAGATTTTTTTAGTTCGCTAGCAGCAATAAAAGTATTTTGTTTAGATTCAAAATACTCATATGTGTGTCAAAGCAGTTGTTTTTGTTTTTTATATTCAGCCCTTGCTTGTTTTAGTTCAACCTCATCTAAATCAATTTGTTCATTTCGAAATTGCTGTTTCTTCTGATCATATAAACTAATTAATTTTTCAGTGTTCTTGTATAAACTATCAATAATCAGTGAGTTATTTTTACTTTTTTCTTCTAAGTATGCAAAATATGCATTAAATTTATCTTCAAAACTTCCTTCAACTGCATCTAAGTTGAAATTATTAAAATATTCACTTCATTTATTATAAAATGGTTGGTTTAATGAGTTTGCTATTTTTAAATTCTCCAATTTTAATTTCAGCGCTTCTTCTAAAAAAGAATAATGAAAGTTGTATTGAACCGATTCTCAATCCTTTTTAATATCAGAAATTTTATTTTTTATAACACGGTTTACCACTAAGGGTTCTTTTAGAATACTAAAGATATTATTTTGTCCATTTAATGAAGCCATAGGGTCTTGGAAAATCATTTGAATATTTTTACGCATAAAGCGATTTGTCTTACGCGAGATTCGCTTCCCTGATACTAATTTACCATTAATTCGAACAAAACCGTTATAATCATCATATAAACGAAGCAATGAACGTCCTACGGTTGTTTTACCAGAACCAGATTCACCAATTAAACCAAGGATTTCACCTTCAGAAACATCAAAACTAACATCATCAACTGCTTTATTAATATGATTTTTATTAATAAAGAACTTTTTTAAATTTGTAACTTCAAGGATTTTACTCATCTTTAAATACCTCTTTAAAACTTTTTAATCGTGATGTTAATTCGGGACTTAACGAAACTTTGGGTGCATCAGGATGCAGCAGTCATGTTGCAGCTGCATGGGTGGAAGAAACTTCAAATAATGGAGGTTCTTTAATAAAATCAATTTCTAATGCATAATCATTTCTCGGAGCAAAAGCATCGCCAAGTGGTAAATTATTCATATCAGGTGGTGTTCCTTTAATTGAATATAAGCGATCTTCTTTGTTTTCTGGGATCGCAGAAATCAACGCTCATGTATATGGATGTTTTGGATCGGTAAAAATATCTTTTTTGCTTCCTTTTTCAACTATTTTTCCAGCATACATAACATAAATATAATCACAAAATTTAGCTACAACTGAAATATTATGACTAATTAAGATAATAGCAATATTCATTGAAGTACGGATTTCATCAAATAAAGCTAACACCGATGCTTGCACTGTTGGATCAAGTGCTGTTGTTGGTTCATCTGCGATTATTATGCTTGGCTTTAATGCCACCACCATCGTAATTACAACTCTTTGCTTCATCCCACCCGACAAAGTATGTGGATACATATCAAAGACACTTTCACAATTACGGATTCCAAATTTATCAAGTAAACCTACTAAGTATTTTCTTTTTTCACTATATGGCTTACTTTTTCATTCTGGATTTTTATTTAAAGCATCTAAAAGTTGTTTTCCTACCTTACGGGTTGGATTTAATGATGTAAGTGGGTCCTGTGGGATGTAACCAATTTTGTGTCCACGAATCTTTTGTCAGTAACTTTCTTTTTTTGAATCAATTAAGCTAATTCCATCAATTTGCATAATTTCAGCAGAAACAACTGAATTATCATTAATATTTAAAAATGCTTTTGATGTAACTGACTTACCAGATCCTGATTCACCGACTAAACCAACTATTTCTCCACGGTTGATAGTAATATCAACTCCTCGCACTATGCTGATGAATTTGTTATAACCGGTTTTAAAACTAACTTTAAGATCTTTGACAACTAATAATTTTTCTTGCATAAAATCTCCTATTTAGTTTTGATTACTTTTGGATCAAGAGCATCATGAACACCTAATGCGATAAAGTATAATGATACTGAAATTGAAAGTAAAATTAAGGCAGGTAGTAATAATGATCAAAAGTTTTGTGCTGCTTCAGATGATGCTGAAAAGATTATTTCTCCTAAGTTTACATCAGTGTCACTACTAAAAAATCCTAAGAAAGCAAGTGATGAAACTGAAAGAATAATTGATGGAATTTGAGTTACATAATTAGTAGCAATTTTACCAATTATTCCTGGTAATGCATGTTTATAAATCAAACGAATTTTTGAAGCACCTACTGATTTGGATGCAGTTATAAACTCAGAATCTTTAACAGTGATTATAAATAAACGAGTTCCCCCTACTGATCCAACTCACCCTACTACAACCAATGCAATTCCTAAGGCTAAATCAGATGTACCGAATAAGGTAACTGCAATTAACAATCAAATAAGGGTTGGTGGTGCTGAAAAAATATCAATAAGTCGCATCATAATGGTATCTATTTTAGAACCAACATGGAATCCTAAATATGCTCCTACAATAACACCAATAATAGTTTGAATTGATGCTACGATAAATGCTAAACGTAGTGCTTTTCAAGTTCCAACTCATGATCGAGTTCAAATATCGATACCTTTTGCGGTTGTTCCTAAAAAAGTATCTAATTTTGTTTGTGGATTTAAAGCAAGTGCTTGATCATATAAACTTTGATATTCGTTTTGATTTAAATTTTGTGCAATATTTGATTTATCAAAAATCAAATATGCACTGTATACTCGGTATCAACGATACATATCAATTAATATTTCAGATTGCTTTGTCGGTCCATTAATACCTTGCACTGTATATTCTCTTGTTTTTAAAACCGAAGCGACAGTTGCATCTTTTGAAATATCTAAAAACTTATCAAAAAAGCCTCCATAATTTTCGTGAAAAGCTGCTTTGTATTTCGGAATATCTTGTTCAAAACCAGCGCTTTTTAGTGTTATATAAGGTTGATACGAAGCTGGTAAAGATTTTATTGAAGGAGGCCCAAAAATAGTTTTACCTTGTTGATCTGCAATTAAATTTAAACTAATTGTGTCTGAAATCGATTCATTTGCTGAATATTTAGAACTATTAGTTACAATAATCGAAATTAAAAGCACGATTATAAAGACAATTAAAAATAATACGGATGGTCAACTTTTAAAGAATCTTTTGAGAATTTCTAAAAGTAATTTTTTTGGTTTTCCAGCTATATTAGAAAATGTTTTTTGGTTATTTGCTAGTGCAAAAGGAGTTTGTATACCATTAAAAGATAATTTATATTTTTTATTAAATTCTTTTGCAGTCATCTATATTCCTTTCGCTTTCATTCTAGCAAATTCTTCGTTTCTTTTTCTGGTAACTAAGAACAGTTTTCATAAGTTAGAACCTTTTGTTCCATATTTAATGCGTGGATCTAAAATGGTATATGAAACATCAACTAAAACGGATGTAAATACCCCGAGTAATGTGAAAAAGAAGGTATTAAACATAATAATATTAATTTCACCATTCGGAAATGCGTTAGCAATAATTTGTGATGTCCCAGGAACTTTTCAATATCTTTCGATTACTATTCCACCTGTTAACAATCCAATATATGATGGAATGATAATTGCAGCAAGTGGAATTGAAATATTACGTAATACATATTTAAAGAATATTTCAACTCTACTTAGTCCTTTTGATTTTGCTATTAAAACATAATTTGATGTTAGCACAGTAATAACTTGATTTCGAGTGTAACTGATATAACCCGATAATGAACCTAAAACAATAATCACAATTGGTGGTAATCACGAAATAACAACTTGACTTTGAGTCTGTGCTGCCGCTTCTGCCGTTCCAGGTATCGCAACAGTTGGTGAAACACCAGATGAGGCTAAAATAGTAATTAAAATTGGTGCTACTATAAATGAAGGTAATGCAATAAAAATTAATGAAAAGAAATTTACCACTGCATCAACTCATGTACCACGTTTATAACCAGCAAAAATTCCAAACAATATCCCTAAAAATGCACTAATAACAAATGCTGGTAAAGTGATAATAATTGAGTATTTTAAGCGCGAAAAGAATAATTGTGGGATGCTATTTACCCCTAAACTTGCAAATAATTTATCATCAAATGGTAAACCAAACGGATTCGCTTTATTAGTAAATAAATCATTTACCCAATAACCAAAACGAATTATTGGATTAAGTTTATAGGTTTTTCAAACATTTTGATATTGGTCATACTTTCCACGTCAATCACTTGGTAGAAAATGATAATCAATACTTTTTTCAAAACTTTGTCTAGATATATTCTGTAATGCTACCTGACTTTGACCTTCAGCACCGTTCTTTGAATTTGCAGTTTGTACAAATGGATTATCAGCAAACTGTGCTGTAAGTGTATATACAACAAAGATAATGATAATCAATGTTAATAATGCAAATCCTATCCGTTGTAAAATGTACTTAGTCATTTATCTCCTTATTTAATAATGCAAAGACAATTAACTTGCGTTAATTGTCTGGATATTATTTGGTTGCAACTTCGTATGAACCATAGTTGGTAGCATTATCAAGTGTTGCAGGTATGATAAAGTTTGGATTGCTCAATCCTTTTACAAATGAATCTTTTAATGTTCCAGTTGTTATAGTCATATTCATTCCTGTTAAATTACGGAATTCAGCAACCATATTTAATAATGCTTTTTTATTAAATACATCTTTTGTTTCATCTGATGTATTTAATCATAATCAGAAGTTTGCTGAAATTGTAAGAGGTGGTAAGTATTTTGCCTCATCTTCTTTGCTTAAAGGAACTAATTTTTCTTTTCCGTCAACTGTTTTAAGTTGATATTGATTTAAATAAGTAGAAATATCACTTGTGTATTTATTTCCCAACTTAATTAATTTTTCAAGTGGAATTGAGAATTTAACATTATTTTTAGAATCCTCAATAAATTTCTTTCAGTATTCAGCTGCTTTAACAAGGTTTGGATAATTTACTTGAAGTTTAGCTTTATAATCTGCATCAGTGTTAATTCAAGTAAATAATTGAATTAAGTTACCTTGAAACATATATCCATCAAAACCTGATCCGACTAAATTATAATCATATCCTCAACCAGTTACTGTGTATGGAGTTGATCCAAAATTAAAAAATTCATCAAAGTCTTTTCTATTATTATTTTTTTCAAATTTAACTTCAAAACGATCAGGATATAAACTATTAAGAACTTTTTGCATTCCTTTATAAACATTTTCATGAACTGAATTAATATTTGTAAATCGAGCACGAACTGTGAATCTTACTTTCTTTGTATCCTCTACTTTATCAAGATCGGGATGTTGTTTATAAAATTCATCCAATACTTCTTTCATCTTTGTTTTTAATATATCTAATGCACTTGAACTAAATTGATCATCAGCAGTTTTACCAACTATTGAATTTTCAGATGGTGATAATTCGGTTCCGATTTTTTCACCAAGATTAACCTTTTGTCCAGTTTTTGAATCTACTACAAACACAGTTGATAATTGGTCTCAATATGGACGTAATGTATTATATTGCAATGATGTATCTGAGTCGTTATTACGGATGGTTACATCTTGTGCAAAACCCGAAATTCACGGAATTGTAAGATTAGGTGTTAATAACTCTTGAGCAACATATGCTCAGTTGATTGAAGCAGTTAGAATATTCATAAATTCTGCTCCTAAACCTGTGGTAGCTGCTTTTAATGTATTAGTTGCAGTTCCGGCTTTGATATCAGTCAATGAAGTTCCATAAACTAATTTTGTATATGCATCATTCATAAATGAAGCAGTTGTTGATTCTTGTTGATTTTGCGGAATTCATGTAGGTGTAAATCCATTATTTGAATGACTTGTATTTCTAGATTGAACATCTCTTAAACCTCATTGCACAGGGTTTGCTGAAATTTCTTCGTGGTATGCCTTTAAATTACTATAATTTGCACTTGCTGTTAAACCTGCTTTAAATTGCTCATAATTAAATTTTGCAAAACCATCTCCTAATGGAGTTGTAGTGTAGGTATTTTGAAAAAGTTTTACACGTCTTGGATTATTAACAAACTTTTGATTTCAATAGTTTGGATTTAACTTAAAAGTATCAGTTAGCGAGGTTCCATCATAACCAGCATAGTAATATTTACCAGCAAATAAAGCTGAATCCATTGACATTCCATATCAGTATATCCCAGATTCTTTAGCTAAACCATCTTGTAAATTGTTGATTTTGTTTTTGATGTCTGTTTTATCTGAATCACTTATATCACCACTTTTATAGAAGTTTGGTAGTTGTTTACTTGCCACAGTTTCTTCGATATATTGTGATGGAGCAGGAATTAAATCATAACTGTTAAAGAAAAACTTATCATACGCTAAATCAAATTTAGATTCTTTTTTTGGATCTAATTCTTGTAAAACAAAGAATTCACGTTGGTCATCACCTGTTCCTTCAATACGTACTGATTGTGTTTTATCTAAAATTTTATTTACATCAATATTATAAAGTTCATATAAGTATTTATTAGTTCAACTGTTTCCTTGAGCTCTAAAGTATAAATCTCCATTTACAACATATTTTTCACGTGCTAATTTTTCAATTTCTTCGGTTCCACCATTATTTAAACGAAATAGTGAATCTTGTCCAGCATAGGTACGTAATACTCCCATTCAAAAATCTTCTGCTTTAATTGGATATTTTGTTACTTCACCTTTAGAATTAATTCATTTTTGATTTTTTCGGATTCTAAATGACATCTTAGTTGCTTTCTTTAAAGCATGTCTAAATGTATCGGAGTTAATTGATCTAGGATTATCACTTTGCAATTCAACTAAACTCAATGAATAACTACCATCTGGTTTATCGGGTTTTGGTAGTAATGGAGCATCATCTTGATCAAAAACCATATCTTTTGTTGTTCCATCATCTTGTTTCACTGTCAAAATAACTGCATCTGCTAATTCTAATGAATATCTAGAAACCGATGGTTTATGAATTGTGCGAGTCTTAATTGTTTCTAATGTGTTTGTATCTTGCACACTAGATTCTGTGACTTCTGGACGACCATAAAAGTTTAATTCAACTAATCTTGGAATTTCTGAATCATATGTAGATTCGGTTAATCCACCTGTGGTAAATGAAAGGTCGTAAAAATTTCTTGAATCAGAATGGGTAGAATCGTATTTAACTGTATATAATCCGCTTGATGCTTGTTGTGAAAAAGAGGTTTTTCCATCAAGATTAATTGTTTTTGCAGGTGGATTAATAATTCCTAATAAAGTATCAGTCGATTGATATTTTTGTGTATCAATTTGCTTGCTAGGATATGCAAAAGCTGTGTTATATTTATCATCTGCAGGTGGTTTCGGTAAACCGGTTTCATTGCCTGGAGT
Source organism: Mycoplasma sp. 4423 (assembly GCF_054353855.1). NCBI lineage: Bacteria > Bacillati > Mycoplasmatota > Mollicutes > Mycoplasmatales > Mycoplasmataceae > Mycoplasma > Mycoplasma sp. 4423. Next base: position 10,104 of record NZ_JBTHHJ010000015.1, on the reverse strand, counting down.
TATTTCTTGATTACCTACTGATGTGGTCGAACCACCACCACAAGCAACAGCAACTGGTAATACCAGAGAACTTGCTGACAATCCTAATCATAAAAATTTCTTTTTTTTCATATTATTTTCCTTTTTTGTCTACTTTAAAAATTTTCTTACCTAAATTAATTCATTGGTCTACTATTTCTGAAAGAAATTGCAATCCATCATCATAAAAGTTATCATTCATTAAATCTACACCCACTTTTTTTAAAATCTCAATTGGATAATCACTACCACCTGCTGATAAAAAGTTGTTTATGTAGTTATCTAAAGCAACTTTACCTGACTTTTTATATTGTCTAAAAAAGTAGGTAGCAACTAGATGTCCTATAGCATATTTATATACATAAAATCCATAGTAATAATGTGGGACATAAATAGATTGGATGGTATTAGCAACTGAATATGGTTGCTTAGTTAGAGTGTATTTTAAATTATTTACATAATAGAGCTTACTAATTGAATCATAACTACCAGATACTTTCCCTTGTGAAATCGCTTGGTAAAGATCATATTCGTAGTTAGCTCAATTGGTTTGCTTTAAAACAGTACCGACAAATCCTGCGATCATTGAATCGAGAATTTGAAATTTTAATTTGTCGTTTTTTGAATTAGTTAACATATAATCTGCTAACATAAATTCATTGTATATTGAGGCTATTTCAGCTAAGAAGATGGGATACATTGAATTAGGTAAGTTTTGCCGAGTATCTGAAAAATACGAATGCATTGAATGTCCTAACTCATGTACAAGTGTTTCAACACTACGCAGTGTCCCTTCGAAGTTCATTAAAATGTATTTTTTGTCAATTCCATAGGTTCCACCGATGCTATAAGCACCACCTCGTTTGGTATCGGTGCTCATATAATCAACTCATCGCTCATCGATTGCTTTGCAAACTTGCTGATAATACTCATCTCCAAAAGGTTTTAATGCTGCTTTAGCAAGTTCATTCATTTCGGAAACTGTATAAGAAGTTTTCACATTAACTAAATCGCGAGAGTAATCTCATTTTTGACGTTTGCTATGAAATTTAAGATAATAGAACTTATCACTTCATTGCTTATATTTTTTTAATATTGTTTTACTTGAAGCAACTTTTTCAAAAAGTTTCATCAAGATTTGATTTGATACCTTATCTGAAGCTGTTAGCATTGCTACAGTAGAATCATATTTACGTAATTTTGCTTCAGTAGTCAATGCTTTGAAATGTTGGAATAATAATTCGGCAAATGTATCTTTGTGGTTAGTAAATGCTTTTCAATAATTTAAATATGCTTGCTTACGCACATTAGCATCATCGGATTTAAGAAGTTTTTGATAAATAGTGGGATTAAGTTTAATTTTCTTACCTTTTTTAGTTTTAACTGTTCCATAATATAACTCACTATTTGAAAGAATACTAAAGATATTATGTGGATTTGGTTGTCCGAATGCTGAATTAACTAAGTATTCTTCAACTTTATCATCTAATTTATGCTCATATTCTTGGATTTGATCACAAATACTGCGACGATACGATGCTAAGCGAGGATCATCTTTTCATACCTTCATTTTTTCCATATTAGCATAAAAACGATTTGATTCAGAACCAAACTCGGTATTGAGTGTGTGTGATAAAAATTGAAATTCTGATTCTAATTGTTTAAATTTCGCATTAACTAAATCGGTATTTAAATTATTTGAAATATAATTATCAATTTTAAATGCTAATTTGGTTTGTTGCTCCGATAACATCACATCAGCTAAATAAGATTCGATGCTATCATATTTGCTATCTTTATTTAAAATTCTGCTTTTATATACCTTTTTATACTCTGAAATTAGTTCTTCTATGCTGCTACCACTAAGAATATCATCTAAATCTCAGGTATATTCACTCGGAATATCCTTATGATTTTTAAATTGCTTTGCTTTCATATTGCTCCTATTGTTATGAAAAAAGTCTTGTAACTTATAAATTTACAAGACTTTTTAATCAGTATTTAATATCATACTATCTAAAATAAGAAATGTAAATCTATAGCACCAATGGTTCAACCAAAGAGTAGAAATCTTTTATGCTTTTCTACCAACTTAACTTACTGCCATAAGTTAGGTTTCGGCTTTTATACCCTTTCATTAACTTTTTAGCATGCCTGCAAGGTTAATTACTCTTGTTAAAAGCTCCTCTATAGTTTAGCTCACAGATTACTACTATGTCGTAATCTGTTAAACTAACAACAACAGATTATGACAAAATTAAACGTTAATAATATTGCAACGTCTATTAATATATGTCATAATAATTTGTTGTGTTCCTTTTTTCATAGAAAGTAGTATACCAAAAAAATCATTAAAGCAAAATAAAAAAAAACACAATTGCTTGTGTTTAATCAAAAGGAATGATATGAATATGAGTATGAAATACCATCTGACCTGCTGAAGCACCAGTATTAACTAATAATTTAAAACCACTTTTATTGTGTTCTTTGATATATTTAGCAGCCAACTCACGAGCTTTTAACATTGCATAAATAAAGTCTGCATCGTTGTTTTCTAAAATGTTTGCTTCTGGGATTTTCGGAATAACTAAAAAATGTCCAGGTTGAAACGGTTTAATATCATATATTGCAATTACTTTTTCATCTTCATAAAGAATTTCTGCTGGTATTTGACGATTAATAATTTGGGTAAAGATACTAGCCAAGGAACTTAGAATCCTTTGCTGAATCTTTTAATTTTGCATCATCTATACCTACAGAAACACGGTAACCTAAATCTAAGAATGCTTTGACAACTTGATCATATAAAGCAGAATCAGAAAGGTTTAATAAAACGGATAATTTAATAATTTTGTCTTTAAAAGGAGTAGCATCGAAACTAATAATTTTTTTAGTAATTTTTGCCGGTTGTCCTTGCTTGTCTTTATCTGGATTGTCTATTTCAATTGTTTTACCAATCGGTAAAACTCAGTTGAAAAATGATACTTGAATATTTTTATCATCAGAAGAAATATTAATTGCTTGCGATAAATTACCATTAGCATCGACTGAAACTAGACGAGAGTTTACAGGATCATAAAATCCACTTAAATCGCTATAATTTGCGATGTTTTTTAAAATCTCAATATTTGATGTAGCTCCATCTTTTCCGACTAAGAATCTAAATTTATTATCATTTTTTAAAATACCTACATATGAAGCAAGTTGCTTTTGTTGACTAGCATCAAAAAATAATAAGTCGTCAGAAGCATTTTTGTTAGTTGTATAACTTGTTTTTGCTAAATTATTATAATCATTGATACTTGAAATTTGACGAGTTTGTAGGGTAAAAATATCATCTGCATTAGAACTTTTGTATTGTCAAAGTTGCACAAACTGGTTTTTGACTAAATAATCTATTAATAAAAAGTTATTTAAGTCAAAATTATCTTTATTTGCATCATAGTCACTTTTATTAATCTTTTCTAATTCTTCTTTTTTATTGATTTTAAAATAAGTAGCAACCAATAAATTTTTTAAAACATTAAATCTAACATCTGATTCATCGATTTTAAATAATAATTTAAATTGATCCATATTCGGATGATTATTGGTAATATTTTGTGGTTGTAATAAGTTTAAATCATTTTGATTAAACAATCCTAATTTTTGTAATTTAGCAAGTTCTTTATTATAAAAATCATTATCCTTTTGTGATTCAAATGCTAAATATGCTAAATATGCATTATATGCATCAGTTGCAAAACTTTGCGATTGCAAAAGTGTTTCATTAATTTGGGTTTGATTTTTATTATTTAAATCGAGATTATAGTATTTGCTTACTACTCCTAACAATCAAGTTTTTTCGATTTCTTTTTTGATTACATCTTTTTTTTCAAAAGATAATTCTTGTTTAGTTTTTTCAGGAGTATTAACTTTGGTTCCACATGCTACTGTGGCAATTGGTAAGATGCTAATTAAAGAAGATAAAACAAAATACTTAAAGCGTTTTAACATTATTTATCTCCTTTATTAAGTTCATTTGCTACAACTGCTCCGATGACATCAAAAGCAGATTTGTCGCTGTAGGTATATTTTTTGGTATTTAAATCAAAGTAACCGACTTTTAGTTGACCATCTTGATAAACAATATTTAATGAATTATTTTTATTATATGTATCATTGATTCATTGATTAATTTTTGAGATATCATCTAAATCTTTTGATAAATGAATTCCATTATCTATCACCTTTATCCTTGATTCTACATTTGTGATATCACTTTGTGTATAATCAGTGTTAGTTAATGAATTTGGGTTCTTTGTTCTTAATACTGTTGCAACAAATTTTGGATCAGAAAGTGCATTAAGTAAAAAATCTTCTTTTGAAATACTTGCACTTAATTTATCTGTAATATGTAAATTTGTGTTATTGCCTGCTAATAAGTTTAATAAGTCACTTTTAATAAAATTGTTATAGTTATCTTTTGAAATTTTATAATCTGAAAATAACATTAATCCTTTATCAGTAGGGATAAGATAAAAATTAGGTTTGTTTTTGATGCTATATGCAAACGCTAAACGTTTATTACTGTCATCGATATTTACTGCGAATGCTTTGTTAAAAGTATCTTTGATATAAATGCTAAATTGATCACTTGTTAGCGAATCTATTAGTCGTTTTATATTAGTATTTACATTATTTACTAACTCAGAAAATTCTTGAATTTTGCTTTTATCTTTTGATTCTGAAATTGTTTTTGCTTTATCTAAATCAGATTGAATCAATGATTCAAGTTGTGGATTAAATCCTTTTGGTAATTGGTAAATAGTTGATAAATCAATTTGAGGTAATACAACAGATGTTTTGTTAGCATTAGCTTGTTGTTCAAAAATTCCTTGGGTTTGTGTTGCTAGTGCTTGATTTACATCCAAGTTAACTAAATCAGAAAACGATGTTATACCATTTGTTGCTAATGTGTTTGATTTAGTTAATGTTAAGTTATCTAAGGCAAATTGAAATTGCTGCTTACTTGGAACATCTGAATTTGACTTACTGATTCCATATAAAGTAGGAATATCTACAAAATTATTAAGGTAATCTATATTTGCTTTAAGAATTGGACTACCATCTGCTGTTTTTACACTGGTATATCTTAAGATATTAATAAGTTTATCCTTTGCACCATCTTTATCAAAAGAAAACGGGAGCAATAAATCTTTGTTTGCTACACCTGGAAGTAAAATTGAGGTTGTAATATGAATATCATTTTTTGCAAAATATTTTGCCACTAAAGCACTTGGATCAATTTTGTCTTGAATAAATGATTTGGTTGTAAATAAAATAATAGAACTTGAATTAGCATCGGGTCGAAAGTATGTAACATTTTCTTTTAAGTATGGGACTACATTATCACCTTGTTTATAAAGCAAATCCTGCAATTTATTTCCGTTTGCATCAAAATGCGGGATATCTCTTTGTGCCTTACGGTTTAATGCACTTGCAGAAATAATTTTAGTTTCAATTGTAAAACGACGTTTGGCTTCAGTTTCAACTTCCTTAAATGTTGCATATTCGACTGCTTCATCAATGTTTTTAGAATTACCATACTCTGTTTGCAACTTTTTATTTCAAGCATCTAAATAAGTATTGGGTTGAAATGATTGACGGGTACTTTCGAATTCTGCATTAATTGCTTTGCGTTTTTCTGAACGGATTATTGCTAATGATTTTAAATCACTCGCTACCTTAGGATTTTCACCAGGTAATAATGATGCATTATAAATTTGGCGATATTCATCAGCTGCTTTTTGCTCTTGATCATAAAAATAAAATACTGCTTGACGGTAAATATCATCAATTTGTTTATCATTTGCTTCTTTATTACTTTCTAATGCATTTTCCAAATCACCTACATTCATTTCAGTAGTAATCTTTGATTTATAATTAGTATTAAAGAATTTGAATGCTGCTGCATTTTTTGCTTGTGCCTGCACATAATCAATTCGGTTAACGCTTATACCTAACGGTATAGCAATAGCAGCAATAATAATCACTCCTAGCGAACCTAAAATCCCAAAATTAATTCAATTTCTTTTGCGGCGATTAGTTTTGATAAGTTTTTGCTTATCTTCATACGAATCATTAAGTTCGGTTAAGCGTTCAAAAAATGTCTTTTTTCTCTTTGCCATTTTTACCTCAATTTTGTTTCTTATATAAAAGTTTTTAATATATTATAGCAAAAAAAATGTATTTTTTGCAGCGATTTGGTAATGCTATATTTGTATTTATCCACCTATATATCATATGTTCTTAAAATTGTATAGTATTAATAATATGATTATAAACTTGTTAGTAAATAAAATTATGCAACTTTATTTTGTATATAGTTGCATAATTTTATATTTTTTACTTTGTTTTTTGGGTTGTTGTAGTGCTCGATGATCCTGATGCAGAGCTAGTTGTAGTTGCTTTTGTTTCTTTCTTTTCGTCTTTTTTTCCACCTTTATATGTTATAACAGCATCTGCTTTACCATTACCTCTCATAATTGTTACTCATAAATTATAATTTGTTTTCTTAATATGTTCAAGTTGTTCAGGAGATAATGTTGATAGATTTTCAGGCAGCTTTTTACTTGGGTCTCTTGGTGGGTAACCGAAAATTCAACTATTTAATCCCCTCCCTAATCCTAATGCATCTCTAATTGCTAAATATTTTTGAACATCGTGTTTTTGTAATCAATTTAAATGTTCAGTTGTTATATCAGAAACATTTGCAGGAATCGCAACACTACTATAATCTTTTTCAGGTATAGGTTTTGGTTGATTTTTTATTGGTGGTAATGTACTTTCGGTTTCTTTGATATCCGATTCATTTCCTGGTTGTCCAAAAATTCAATTATCAGGCAAAGGTTTTAATACTTGCATAATCGCTTGAAATTGTGAAAAATTATGCATTTTTATTCATTCAAGTTGTCCAGATGAGATGGTTGATAAATCAGTTGGAACTGCTATTTTGCTATAGTCTATTTGTCTTTGTGGTTTATCTATTGGAGTAGTTGAAAATGTATTAAGGTTTTTATTCATATTTTCAACAGAGAAAAGAATTTTTTCACTTCCGTCTTTTTTATAAAAAGCAAATGAATAAAATTTATTTGGTATTAATGCATTATCATTATCTTTATCTCATTTAAATAAAAGTGGATATTGTCCTTCTTTAAGTGGATCTTGATTTACATCAACACTAGCATATGCTGCCTTAATGTCTCCGTCTTTTACAAGACTATTATCATCAAGTGATTTAACTTCTGCTGCAATAGCAACTCAATCACCTTTAATTCCGACAAGTGGTTGGTCGTGGAGAACAAAGACAAATGAACCATCCTTTGACATATAGTTTTCACTTCTAGCAGCAGGGTGCTTTAAATAAATAACTTTTATATCTGCTTTAGCAGGTGCTACACCATATTCAGTAACATTAATTGATTGATCTGTTATTTTTTGTTCTTTTGCAGGTGCTTGAGTTTTACCTGCACCACATGAAACAGCAACAGCAGCGACAGTTGTTAAAGTAACCCCTGATGCCGATAAGTATGCTAAAAGTTTCTTTTTAAATTTCATATTATCCTTCTTTCTCAATTTCATAATCAATGTGAAATTGTATGTTATATCGAAATTAGTAATGAAATATAACATAAATAGTTATTTTATGTTTTTTTTTTTTTTTTGCAAAGAAATGTGAGAATTTTACATATTTTACTTTCCTTGTTATTTGAAATTTTCACAAAATTTCCATATTTCTTCTTTTTCTAGAAAATCCTATGAAAAAATATCTCATGAAAATATTATTATGATTTAGTATAATTAATTTATGAATATTTTTAATGACAAAAAAACTATAATCGCTTTTAATGAGCTAGCTTATCAATTTAGATTTGTTTATTCTTTATTTGGTGAGAGCTTAAAGCAAGCTAAAAATGGAAATCTACCTTTTGATGATATAGAAACAATTATTACTTATAACACACTAATAAAACTGAAAGAATCCGGATTACCATTAAATTTAAATTTAAATGAAAAAAATATTTTTATCCCACAAATTAAAATAAATAATGAATATATTTATCTAAATATCCTGATACAAAGCAATAATATAAAAGCTAATTCAAAAAATTCTATGAAATTATTAAAAAAAATAAACGATGGTAATTTTTTTATATTGCCAAAGTTATTTGATTATATATATGATAAAAATCCTGATACATGAGTTTTTGTTTATTATGATTTTTTAGATAAAAAAACGAAACTATACACTATTTCAAATATAAATATTAATTATTATAAAACAATTAAAATTGATAATCTGGAACTGCCTTATATAAATATTGAAAAATCGATATAAAAAAAGCAGCTTCCTATTTTGACCGTTAGGCTATCGTCGGCGTAAAGTGGCTTAACTACTGAGTTCGGAATGGTATCAGGTGATCCCACTTGCTATGACTACTGGAAATATAATACAGATTTTTTTTAAAATACCAAATATTTTTTTATTTTTTTGTTTGAATTCATAATTAATAAAGATATAGTTTCAAAATCACAGAAAATAAGGTAAAATATAATAATATATTATGTAAGGAGAACAAATGATTAAACACCAAGAGCATAAAGAATTAGCTGAATATACAATTAAGGTTTTAATTCCGGCAGATGAAGTTAAAAAGAAAAATGACTTTTATTTTAATGAAGCTTTAAAAAAGGTAAGGGTTCCAGGATACCGTCCTGGAAAAGCACCGCGTGAGAAATTAGAAGCATATTTAGACACAAATGCTATTTCACAAAAAACTGTTGATTCATTTCTTCACTCAAGTTTCAACGATGTTGTAAAATACTTAGATGACAAAAAAATTAAAGCACTTTCAAAATATTCACTAGATGTTAACCCTCAAAAAGATGGTAGTTTAGAGATTTCTTATCATTTTCCTATGTGACCTGATTTTTCAAAAGTAGATTTAAAGAATTTAAAAGCAAAAATTAAACTTCCTAAATCAGGTGAAAAAGATAAGAAACAAATTATTGAAGAATTTTATAAAGAAACAGCTATTAAAGAAGTAGTTAGTGATCCAAAAGTAAAGTCAAAACTTACTGATACAGTAAATATTGATTTTAAAGGATTTATTGATGATGAACCTTTCGAAGGTGGTGAAGCAGAAGGTGTTGATTTAGTATTAGGATCAAATACTTTTATACCTGGATTTGAAGACCAATTAGTTGGTAAAACAACAGGATGAAAAGGTGATATAAAAGTAACATTTCCTGGTTCATACTTCGTAAAAGAATACCAAAACAAAGAAGCAATTTTTGAAGTTAAAATTAATTCTATTACTCGCTTAGTGCAAAAAGAAATAACAGATGAAATTGTTAAAGGATACAATTTGGGTGAAAATGTTCAAACAAAAGATCAATATCTAGATTTAGTATTCAACAAAAAATTAAAAGAACATTTTATAACATCGATTCATAATTTTGAAAAAGATATCATAAATGAAATGTTAGAAATTGCTAATCCTGTTGTCCACCCAAATTTATTAGAAGATGCTATTAAAAAACTACAAGAAGATTTTGATAAGAATTTAAAGCAATATGGAATTAAAAAGAAAGAATACTTCCATCTTGTAAAATCAACCGAAGAAGATATTCAAAAGGAATTTGAAAAGACTGCATTAGAACAAGAAAAGAAAGCATATGCAAGTAGACATATGGCTGAAATCTTACCAAAAGATAAAGATGAATTAGAAAAACAACTAAATGAATTTAAGGATTTATTAGTTGATTATCCAATTGATCAAAGAGATAAATATGCTTCACTACTAATTCTTTATTTAATCATTAAAGAAAACAAACATAAAGATTCTACAAAATTAGCAAAAGAGTTTATTAAGTTTATTAATTTCTTAGCTAAATAAAATAATATAACGAAGTTTTTTACTTCGTTTTTTCTTCCTTTTATTCCTAAGATTATAAAAAAACAGGTGATTTACTCACGTGTATATATGTCCTGCATTTCCCACTTAAGTGGGATTTTTTATTTGATTATTTAACTCTCTTATA
>NZ_JBTHHJ010000014.1:0-30505 GCF_054353855.1 Mycoplasma sp. 4423 | reverse complement strand
GCAAAATTAATCAATCTATGTTTAAGCACCTGTATTCATTTGTCAATAAAATCTCTGCCATAAGAAGTCATAATAACTATTTTTTCATTATTACTTTTTGATGATTTTTAGGAATCCATAAAAAACAAGGTGAGTAATCAGATGTATTGCAACTGTTTTATTTTCAGGTTTATTCATTTGTTTAAAAATTAAGACTTTTAATAAATTAATATATTTGAGTTTAAATCCTGATGCATCTACATTGTTTTTAAAATAAGATAAGGTTGAAAAAGTATACAGAGTAGAAGTAGAATACTTTTTAGGATTTAGATTTAATATGCTGTCAAAAATTTGTTTATTACCTGGTGATTGTCAAAAATCTTGCATCTTATTTATCTAATTTATCCTTATTTTCTTTTAAAATACCATAAAAAATCTTCGGTGGTACACATTCGCCGATAATATGTCTAATATTTGAATCACTTACATCATCAGGTAAAACAAAATCATCAGGTAAACCTGTTAAAAGTAAAATTTCTTTGATAGTTAAAACTCTTGCATCGCTATAAAAACCATCTTTATATCTACCTGGATGTACATTGTTTTGTGAAGAAATTGAACCATTTGCCATTGTTATAGTCGGAGCAGGTTTATCTCATGAAATTCTTTTATATGTTGTAGAATAACCTTTGATTCGTTCTCCATTTTTCTTGACAGGAAAATACTTTTCGTTAAAATGGGCGCTTTTTCCACTTGGTGTATGTTTCATTCATTCAATGTGTCTGTCATTGTGAACGGAAGCATTGTGATATTTTATATCACTTCTTTGACCTGATTCTAGGCTTGGTAGGTGTCTGATTACTTCTTCTACAGTCTTTATCTTTGTGGGGTGTGGTATTTGTATATCTAGGTTGCTAATGATAATTACAGCACGTTTACGGTCTTGTGCAGTGTCAAAATCTTTGGAATTTAATTTATAAAAATCGATGTGTTGATATAAACTACTTAATTCGTTTTTTAAATATTCTTTGATATTTATAAACTTGTTATTTATCATTATCTTAGTTGTATACATCTGAATTACATTTTCAATAATAATAAGTTTAGGTTTTGTTTGTTTGATAAAATCTACAACATATGTAATCAATAGATTTCTAGGATCATCTATCTTTCGTCTTCCGGCTAGTGACATCCCTTGACAAGGAGGTGTAGCAATTAAAATTTGATTATTAAGTTGTTTGTGTCTTAAAACCAATGAATCAAAGACATTTTTATCACTTATATCACCGATTATCATTTTTGAATTTGGATATAAAAAATCGTGTATATATGCTCTTTTAGCTATCAATTCATTAGATAAGGTAACATCAAAACCAATGTTTTTTAATAAATATGTTCCAATCCCAGCGGAAGCGAATAAAGATGTAATTCCTATTTTCTTCATATATACTTTCTAGATTTTCATCATTTGATTAAAATAATCTTCATTTATAACTTTTATCCCTAAATCATAGGCTTTTTGTAGTTTTGAACCAGCATTTTCTCCAGCGAGTAAAAAGTTAGTATTCTTCGAAATGCTTGATACCACTTTACCACCATTTTTGATAATTTCATCTTTGAAAAAATCTCTGGATTTGCTTAAGGTTCCTGTAATTACAAAATTTTTCCCTTTTAATAAATCAGATGTTTTAATATCATCGTTGATATATTCAAAAATACTATCAAGTCGATGCATTTCTTCAAGAATATTAGGGTTTTTTATAAAACTTTTGATGCTATCAATTATTACTTGACCGATTGTGTTTATTTGTAACAAAGAATCAAGATTTATTGTTGTCAAATCAGTTAATTTAGTTAATTTTACTGCAATTAATGCTGCAGCAGTTTTACCGACATTTGGGATACCGAGTGCAAAGAGAGCATTTGCTAGTTTAATAGACTTTGATTTATCAATTGAACTTAAAATATTATCAATTTTTTTATATTCTTTGTTTTTACTCTTAGAATTACCAAAAGAAGGAAGATTAATGATATCATTTTTATACTTATTTAGCATATATATAGAAGAAAAAGTATTAATATATCCTTTTTGATAAAATAGCTTAATAATTTCATTTCCTAAGGATTCAATATTAACACACTGCTTTGAACAAAAATGAATCAAAGCACGTATTTTTTGTTCTGGACAGTGTTGATTAATACAAAATTGATCAACTAATGAATCATTTTGATGTAGTAGCTGATTACAAGAAGGACATTTTGTGACTTTTTTAAAAATACCATCAGAATTTTTATGAACTAATGCAATAACCTTTGGAATAATTTCACCTGATTTTATTACTAAAACATCATCGTTGATGTTAATATTCATATCTTTTATATATTCATAATTATGCAAGGTAGCATTTGATACTCAGGTTTGGTTTAATTCAACCTTGTCTTTGAAATTTGCAACATAGGTAATTTTCCCGGTTCTTCCTACGGTTGCAATAATTTCTTTGATTTTAGCAACTTTTTCTTCTGTTTCGTATTTATAAGCGATAGCATATTTTGGAAATTTAGAAGTTCTACCAAGCGAATCTCAATATTTTAAGTTATTTAACTTTATAACAAATCCGTCGCAATCATATTCAAAGGAATTTTTGATCTCTTTGAATTCTTTGATGAAATTTCATATTTCATCAAAGTCTGCAGATGTCTTATTATGCTTGCTGGTGGGTAAATTCAGTTGATTTAGAAAATTTACCACATCGCTTTGTAAATTAATATTATGTAGTATTGGGTCTGTTATATCATATAAAATAATTGATAATCCACGTTCTTTAACAATATTTTTATCTAGCAGTTTTAAAGTTCCGGCAGCAGCATTGCGTGGATTAGCTAGAAGTTTTTTATTATCAGTTTCCAGTTTTTTATTTAGTTGGTTAAAACGAGTTTTAGATAAATATACTTCACCTCTTATTTCAATTGGTTTTAGATAATTAATTTGTTTAGGTAAGTTTTCAATTTGAAAAACATTTTCTGTTACATCATCGCCTTCAATCCCGTTTCCACGAGTTAAAGCCTGAATCAGTCTACCATCTACATATTTCAAAGAAATAGATAATCCATCAATTTTAGGTTCGCAATTAAATGAAATATCAGAACTTATTTGTTGCTTAATATCATTTAAAAATTTAAAAACATCTTCTTTTGAGTATGCCTTATTCAAAGAAAGCATCGGTTTTTGGTGGATTACTTTAGCGAATTTCTCGTTGTTTCAAGCACCTAATTTTAAAGTTGGTGAATTAGGTAGGATCAGATCTGAAAAAGTCTCTTCTAATGCTTGTAAGCGCTTATATTCGCTATCATATTCAGAATCCGAAACACTTGGAGCATCAAGCATATAATATTCTCAGTCTCATTGATTAATTTTTTCAACTAATTGCTGAATTTGGTGTTTAACTTCTAAATTTTTATCTTTCATTAAATAATTATACAAAACATTTTTATACACTTATTTTATTTATAGTAAAATTTAAATAAAGGAGTTTAAATGAAATATACAATGACAAGCATCTTGGTTGATAAAAACCAATGAATTAATTACCAAAATGAAGCACTAAACTATCTAAATACTACCAAAAAAGGTAAAGTTTCGCAACAAGATATTTTATCATATGCTTCACGTGGTGTTATTTTGCTTGAAAAACAAAAAATATTTACAGATGTACTTAAAGATCGTGAATCTAATAAAGTTGCATTTATGCCTATTGCTGAAAACATTCACATGAATGTGGATTCAATTTCATTTGATTTGAAAACTTATTATTTAGAAAATTATCTAGATGACTTGACTTTAGATTTTAAACCAACCAATGATTTTGTTTTATCTGACACAGATGAAAAAATAAATAATTTTGTCGATGATTATGTTAAAAACCAATCACCACGTAAGTTCCGTACCACAGATGATATTGAACCTAATGATCATGTTATTTTAGATGCTTTTGATCCTATTTCAAAACGCAGACAACGTTTTGAATTATTAGCAAAAGCAGAAAAAGACAACACATTAGAAAGTAAGTTAGTTGGAATGAAACCTAAATCAACATTTGATTTTGATTTAGAAACAACTAAATTACAAATTACCATTATTGATGTTTTCTATTACCTTGATGAAAAATTAAATGATGACAATGTAAAAGAAATGCAGATACCGGGTGTTTTCGATCTTAAATCATTAAAAGATTTTATTTTTTATACTACAAAAGAAGAAGTGGTTACTAATTCATTATTTACTTATGGAATGAACATTTATAAGGAAATAAAGAAATTTAATAAACCGATTGATTTTCCACAAGATTTAATTCAAAGTGATATCGATGGATTTAACTTCGATGAAAAATTCGAAGGTGATAAGGTTGCAATAGTTAAAGAAACATTAACTGACTTCTTTTGATTAAATGTTATTTCTAAAAAGTATGATATTTTTATCTCAAATGAAGAAATTAAAGAAGAAATCGCAAAAGTAAAAGCATCACTTAATCCTGTTATGGATGAACAAATTGATCCTCGTCGTATTTCTGATGCGATTTTAATGCAAAAACTAGGGACAATTTTCTTGAAAAAGTATCATTCTGATACATATATAGAAATCGAAAAATATTTAAGGTTTAAATAGAAAGGATGTTATGTTGAGAGATTGCTTAGCAAAACTATTTAGTAGAAAATCAAAAAAAACAAAATATGAAGTTAAAACAGAAGAAATAAATCAACCAGCAAATGATGTGATTCATAGTCCAATAAAAGGAAAATTTGTAAACCTTTCTGATGCTAAAGACCCAGTTTTTGTTAGTGGTGCTTTAGGTGATGGATTCGCAGTTGAATTTGATCATGATTCTGGTGTCGTTCCTGTGTTTTCACCAGTTGAAGGTGTAGTAGAAATGTTATTTGCTACCAAGCATGCTGTAACAATTAAAGCAAATAACAATGCATTAGTTTTCGTTCATATTGGAATTGATACCGTCAAACTTGATGGACAAGGGTTTGAAAGTGTAGTTAAACAAGGTGATAAAGTTAAAGTTGGCGAAGTGCTAGTTAATGTGGATTTAGATTTAGTGCATTCAAAAGGTTATACTTCCGATGTTCATGTAACTGTTTTACCTGAAAGTAATTATAAAGCAGTTAAATTCTTAGCAGATCGAAGCACAAGTGATACAGTTGTATTATCTGAACCAATTGCCGAGGTGGAATTAAACAAATAAAAATGTTGCTGAAATTATATTTCAGCAACTTTTATTCACTAAATATAAGATAAATTATATAATTATGTTATGAATGAAATTAATTTAAAACGAAAAGAATCACAAGTGCATCAATTGATTGCTGATATTCTTGAACATAATATAAGTAATGTAAATATTATTAATCCAACTGTAATGGATGTGAGATTATCATCTGATTTATCAGATTTAAAGGTGTATGTAAATTTTGAATCTAATACAAAAAAAGGACTTATTGCATTAAATAATGCTGCTGGTTATGTTCGTAAGATGTTAGCAAAATCTTTGGACTGACGAAAGGTTCCTACAGTTAGATTCTTTATTGATGATGTTTCTGAAAAAGGAGCAAGAATTGATGAGATACTAAGAAATATAGAAAAAGAAAAACAATAAAAAGTGATTAATTATTTTCAAAAACCCACTTTGCGGGTTTTGTTTTTACTCTTAGAGTTTTTATTACTTTCTTATGATGCTACATTTTCATAAAGTTCATTTTGTTTATATTTTAACACAGAACTTAATATTCTTATAATATCTGTGTTATGTTCTTTTGATAAATTAGCAAAAAGCAAAATAATGTGTATAAATAAGTCTGTATATCTTTTTCTATCTATGACATAATTAATAACAGAAGTTTTGGATATGGTTTTACCTATAATTGGCTCATTGTTTATTACAAAATTTTTTGCTGATAAATTTAAAAACAACATCGCTTGTGTTCCAATTGCTTTCTGTTTATAATCAATTTTAATTTCTATGAAGTCATTATCAATGTATTCACTAATAAAACTAGGTTTTATTACATCAACGGTTTGAAAACTAATAGGCAAAATGATTTTAGGATTTTCAACCCTTTGTTTTCTTGTTATTTTATATTCATCTTCAATGTATGTTTTAATTGATTCGACTTTATTTAATAAATTTGTCAAAAATTCTAAATCGATAAATCCTTTATTCAACCCTCAATAAAATATATCAGATAATTCAAAAATATATTTATTTTCATCCTTGTTATTTTTAAAAGCAAGTTTATAAAGAGAAGGTTTGCTGTAAAAGTCTTCTACTTTTTTATCATATCCAATTTGTATTTCTAAAAAATCTTTATCAGTAATTACTTGTGATGCAGAAGGTTTTATTTCACCTTGTTCAAAATGTTTCTCTCTCTTTTTAAATCTATATTTTCCAGAAGGTGATATATTGGTGAAATTTCAAATTAATTTATCGGTATATATTGATAAAATAGAATTATTTTCTGATAGTTCTTTTTTAAAAAACAAATCTATTTCTTGGTAGATGCTTTGTTCACCCTTAGTATCTATGTTTTTTCATATTTCTTTATTAACAATTGGCGAAAAATTACCTAAAAAGTAAAACTCATTTTTATTTTGAGAATATCAAGCTTTTAATATTTGTAGATATTTGAAGATTTTTAAGGCAGTTTGTCCTTTAACTCTAATAGATTGAGCATTTTCCTGATCTAAAAACCCTTTATTAATTACTAACTGATTCATATCTCTTAGAGTGCTAAAATGAGCATAATTACCTGTAATTGACTTGTCTTTATATTTTGTATGCACATCTTCTATATATAAAAACTGATTTAGACAGAATTTATAATTTGAGTTATGAACCGAAAAAGTAAAGGTTTTTATCTCATCGAAACTCATCCCTTTTGAATCCTTTTTATAAAGAGCTATTATAATAGGAAATTGTGTATTTTTGGATGTATCATTGAACAAATTTGATGAAATTATTATCCCATCTGTAAGAACATAATTATTTTTAAATTGACCTAGTTGATTAAAATTAGATTTTTTAATCAAATAAGACAACGGATGCAAAACACAAATATATTCAGCATCCAAATGCTTAAACATCTTTAAAAAAGAAATTCCCATATCTCGTGCTTTAAATGTATCATTTATTAGCATACTTCCTTTTTGGTTTTTCATATAAAAAGATGTTCAGTTGTTATATGGCGGATTCCCTACAATTAATAATTTTTTATCATTTGTACATATATCACTTCTTTTCAAATCATTCAATGAATTTTTATTTAATGTCTTAAGAATTTTATAGTTATCTTTAACATAATCATAATAGTATTTGTCGATGTCAACATAAATAAATTTATCTGCAACTTCATCTGTGATGAAATCGCCATTTCCACCAGATGTATCAGCAACAAAATCAAATTCAACTTTATTTCTTTTAATCATTTTTCAAGCTATATCAACAACAGCTTTTGGGGTAAAAAATTGTCCTAACTTAATTTTTTTATTCATAATATCCTTTATAAATTGTTTTACATATCTAAAAATTACTTATTTATATACATTTTATTAAAAAACCTCAAAGAGGTTATTTGTTTTTCTTCAAACCCTGTGAAATAGCACGTTTTAATTCAAAATCACTACGATATAAGTAATCATCAATTGCTTCTGCTAAACCGTTTTGTTCTACTGTGGATGTAAAATATTTAGCAAAAGTTCTTGAATATGAATCGGTGTTTTCCATTGCATATGTATATCCTGCTGTTTTGAACATAGAAATATCATTTTGACTATCACCAATAGCCATTACATCATCAACGGATGCATTTAAAAGATTATCACAAACCCACTTAATACCACTACCTTTTGATACACCTGCTTTTGTTATTTCAATATGTGATTTAAGGTTTACAATATTTAAATTGATACCTCTTTGCTTTGCAAGCTCACAAAATTTATCAACAAGTTCTAATGGTCCATAAGACTCAATTTTATGTAAATCAGATGGTATTTCACCTGTTTCGATTCAGTCGGTATATTCACAAAAATCACTAATGAATTTACGGAAACGATCATCAGCACTTTTTAAATAATATTTATGTGTACCAAAATAATATAGCCCTAATCCTAGTTCATCTGCTAGTTCTCAAACTTTTTTTGCTTCTTCTTGTGGAAGATATTCAATATGCAAAATTTCTTTTGTTTGATTATCAAAAATTAACGCACCATTCGAACAAATGATATATCGAGAGTGTACTTTTTCAGCTAAATTTTGAATTTTCGGATATGGTCCATTACCGGTATTAATGATAAAAGGGATTCCTTTTTCAACAACTTCATGAATTTTTGAAACATTTTCTTTTGTTAATTCTTTACTTGGAAAGGGATATATAGTCCCATCAACGTCACTAAATATAGCTCATTTTTTCATACATAAATTATAAAATAATTTATTAATTACATACACTTTTTATTATAAAATATAATAATATGAATTTAATTTTAGAAAAACTTAAACAAAAATATGATATAGATAAGCGATCATTGCGCATTTATTCGATTGTTGATTCACTGTTGTCATCGATTATTTCACTACTTAGTATTGCATCTATTTCAGTTGCTATTTATGCTTTAGTGGTGCTGGTCCATAAAGGAAACGAAGATAAAAAAGTTTTTGAATCAACATCTTATATTTTGTTAATGGTGCTAGTTGTATTTATAATTTTCTCATTTATTTTGACATTAACCTTGATTATTTATAAATATTTTGATCGTTCTGCTAAGTATAAAAAAATTGTTAATACTTTAAAATACCTTGATTTAAAGTATCATAGCAACCAAATTTCAAAGGCTGATTTAGAAGTGATTATTGATAAACTTTGAGAAAAAGCAACTAAGAAAAAGAAAGTTGGTATAGGTAAAATTCTTAAAGCAGAGTTTCAAAGAGGGATAAAATAATGCAATCAAAACGCGATTTAACACCAAGAAAAATGTATGGGAAAATTATCAAAAATGCCAAAATCAAAATGTATGTCTATGGAGTTTTCTATTACATTTTAAACCTTATTACCATTATCACAGCTTTTTATATTAGTATCATCGCGATATTGTTTTTAGCAGGTAATAATCCACACTTTTTAAACAATGTCAATCCATATAAAAACGACTTCATTAATAATTCATCGAACTATATTTTATTAACTACAATTATTAACTCGGTTTTATCATTAATATCAGGTATTTTGTCTTTATTTGTCGTTAATAGTAAGTTTATCTTTTATAAAAAGAAAGTTAAGCAACTTGAAATGGAATATGTATTTTATAAATCAAAATTGTATTTATATACACATAATAATGACACCAATAAATTTATTTTATACAAAAGAGCATTACATATTTTAGAAACTGAAAGATATAAATCAACAGCATTATTAGACATTCAAGATTATCAAAAAGGAAGAAAAAATGAGCAAGATCAAACAAGTTTATAATTCAATAGCAGTTATCCCAAAAATGCATATGATGAAAAATTATGTGCAAAAAAAGTATGTTCTTTGAAGAACAATATTCATACTTTTAAGTATTTTATCAATAGCAGTATCTGCATCAGTTGTGGTATTAAACCTATATTCAATTCGTTGAAATAGTTATCCAAATGAAACAATGGCTATGTTTGTTGCTATTTCATTTATTTCTTCGATATCAACATTCTTAATTTCAATTCAATCTTTTTTAAACTTATCAAATCGTAAAAATAAATTAAGAGACAATTTAGCTAGATCAAATGAAATAACATTGGAATTAAAAGCAAAAACAGACTTATCACAAGAAGATATTGATAACATTTCGGAATTATTTAGCTAATGCAACTAAGATTTTATTTTAAGGATTTAAGTTCAATAACAGAAAATAAACTTAGCAAAATCCAAATACAATGCGAGGATTTTGCTAAGTTTAATTATATAAATAAAGTAATATGTTTGTTTAATGCAAATAATGAAATTTTAACTAAAATACATAGTATACAGTTGAATAAGGAAAATATATATGATTTAAAAGTTATGAAAATTAAATTTAATTTGAATGATATTGATACCTTTGTTTTTGATTTAGATGGGACATTATTGACATCCGATTTTAAACTTTTAGATGCACAATTGAATGCATTAAAATACTTTGAAAGCAAAAATAAAAATATTATCATAGCAACCGGAAGACCCAAGTTTACCATTCAATCATTTATCCATCATATACCAACTCAGTTTCCACTAATTTTAGCAAATGGTTCGATGATATATGATTTAAAAAATGATAAACTGGTTAAATCATTTGATATCTTAAAAGAAGATGCATTTGATTTATATGATAAATTAATTGAATTAAATTTTGATTTTTTGTTCTATACTAAAGATAAAATGGTTGCATACAATACTCACTTAAGTGATTTTTATATAAAGAAAAATTATCCTAGCAGAGTTAAAAAAGGTAGATATATAGAAGCAAAAGTGGATTTAAAACAATATAATTGACAATATTTTAAATTCTTAGTTGTAAGAAGACAAAACGATGAAGAGATGTTTATTGAACTAAAAGAATACCTTAAAAATAAAGCAAATATTACTGGTGTAGTATCACAAAAACAATTTTTTGATATCACATCCAAATTTGCAACCAAAGGTAATGCACTAAAATGGTTGCTGGATAAATATAATTTAGATGCAAATAAAACAATGGTGTTCGGCGATGCTGAAAATGATATATCAATGTTTGAAGTTGTAAGATATTCAGCAACTACAGCTAATTCATTTGAAATAGTCAAAAATAAGGTTCATATGCATCTACAGAGCAATGATGTTGCTTGGTTAGCTGAATTTATAAAGAAAGACACCTAAGGTTAAAAGGTGTCTTTAAATTATTAAAAATTAAAAATTTGTTTAAGGATTTAAAACAAATTTAAGAATGATTTCATTTAAGAAACCAACTTGCTTAAAAAAGGTATGAAAATTTGAATTTAAATATTAAAAAAATGGCGGAACAGAGAGGATTTGAACCTCCGCGGGAGTTGCCTCCCCTACAGTCTTAGCAGGACCGCCTCTTCAGCCTCTTGAGTACTGTTCCATTTGAGACCTAAGTTATTATAACATAATAGGACTTTTACAAAGAAAAAATAAAAAATTTTTTTGTGATGAAATGTTATTGTTTAAGTCTTTTGAATATCTTTTGTAAAGATGCAAAAGTCTTTTGATTAGAAATCGAATCAGTTAGATTAAGTTTATTGTTTTTGAAAAATTCTGAATCAATAATTAATCTCCCAGATTCTGCTTTAAAATTTGTGCTTCAGTTACGGTAATCCTGTTTGTGTTTGTTATCAAAAGAAAATTCGTCAAGTGCATATATTGAAAAATCTTCTATTTTTATTTTATCATAATATGATATTTCTGGTTTAACATTCAAGGTTTTATATTTAATTTTTATAATAAGATAAAAGAAGTTTTTACCTTGCTTTATAAATTTATAATAATCTAATAACAGTTTATTTATAGAGGCAACAGCATTATTTTTACTTGTATTATTTTCAACTTTTATATTAACTAAAAACATAACATCTAAAAAATCTAAGATAAAATCATAACTTTGAGTAGTTGTATTAGATTCGCGATAAATATTTACAACAAAATCACAAAATACATTCTTTAGTTTTTGATAAACAAATTCTTCTATGATAAATCCTATTGCTGTTGAAGATCGAATAGTACTATTTTTAGATTCTAATAAATTTAAATCTTCTGCATTAACTTGTATTTAATATTTATACATTTTAAATATATTATGTAACTGACTTATCAAAAGAGATTTATATTTATTTAGTAAATTTCAATTATTCATAAAATACCTTATTTATAATTTTAGCAATTTCTTCGGATAATTTCGGTGGAACAGCATTGCCAATTTGTTTTAAGATATTACTTTGTGAAGAAGTAAAAATAAAACCATCTGGAAAACTTTGCAATCTAGCAAGTTCTCTAGGGGTCATAACCCGGTGTAGTTTTGGATGCAAATGAACTCCACCATGATTTTCTTTTACCGTAGTTGCTGGTCTATCATAAAATTGTCTTTTAAATGCATCGGAATAATTTTTCATCGGGGATTTACCAGGTTGTGTATTTTTAATTTTTTCAAACATTTTAGGTGAATGCTTTGAAAAAATATGATTTCATTTTACATCCTCAGAAACATTTTCTAAATCAGATATAGCATCATATACGGTTTTAATAGGTAGAAAAGTGTTTTAAGCATTTTAATTACTTTATCAACTTTTTCCTTTTGATGTTGTTTAGCACCGATAAAAATCACTCTCTGACGCTTTTGTGGAACACCAAAATTTGATGCATCGAGCAAGATATATTTTGCATAGTAACCGATGCTATGTAATTTATCAATAATTTTATTTATGACTAAATTTCCATCATGTTCTTTATACGAAAGAATTCCTTTAACATTTTCTAAGACAAAAAGACTTGGTTGAATATCTTCAATTACTTTGATGGTATATTTATAAAGCTGATTGCGATCGTCATCTTTATCTCTTTTACCAGCCATTGAATATCCTTGACAAGGAAAACCACCGATGATAACATCGATGTTATGCGCATAGTTATCCTTAAGATATTTTAAGACTTTTGGATCAGTAATGTCATTAACAAAGGCATCTTGGTTAAAATTAAGATTATATGTATCTAGTGCAGGTTTTCAAAATTCTACGGTGTCTGTAATCACAAAACCATTTTTTACAAATCCATATGTTAATCCACCACAACCAGCAAATAAATCAAGTAATTTCTTATCCATAATTTAATTATATCTTAATGCTACTTATAAACACATAATTATTGAAAATATTAAAAAAACAAGGATATTACCCTTGTTATTATTTATTTATGTTGCTGCAAAGCAGCAGTTTGTGCTTGTAAACTTTGGATGCCGGCATAAATTTGGAAAAGAACCGAAACAATGTTTTGTGGGGCTACATGTTTTGAACCCGGTGTAAGCAATGCTTTTGTATAAAAGTGCATTACCTTAGTGAGAGTGCTATAATCTCCACCTGTTGGGATTAGATTCATAATATCTTTTACAAAAGTATTTAACTTATCTAAGGTTTCTTTGTTGTTTAAATTATTAGTATTTTTAGAAGCATCAGAAGCTATAAATCCGGGTGCAATCACAGCTAAAAAGTTTGTAAGAGTTTTTTGCAAATCATCTTTGGTATATTTTTTAGTATCTTGTGCAACATCTGCTAAGGTTATTTGTGGAAGAACATGTTGATTAAAGATATCGTTATCATTTTGTTTTGGTTTTGGTTTTTGTTGAACTTGTTGTGTGCAAGCAACAACAAAAGCAACAGAAGAAATTGTTATGCTACCAAAACCAAGATATCATCATAATTTTTTAACTTTCATAGATTCCTTTCGGATTATTTAGCAGTTCCTTGTCAACCTAAATATCCTTTTTCGATTGCTTCTAACAACACATCCTTCATTTTTTTACTTGTAATGTATTTATCAACTTGTTGACCATGATTGTTATAGAAAATATAGTTGATTAACAAGTTTTTATCATAATAGGTAGCAGAGTTATTGTTGGTACCTCAAAATGAAGTTGATTTAGTCCCGATAATATAAGTATCGTCAAAAATACTTGGATTTGCTTTTGATGAAGCTCCAATAGCAACTTTTTTATCATTAGTTAGTGTATCTCAACTAGATTTAGAATCCTTTGTTGTAGCAGCATTAAACGCTCTTCTTAAACCATCATTTCAGTAGCCTTGAACATCATAATTACTACTATTTCAGAAGGTTGTTCCAGTTACACCAGCACCATCATGAATTCATCATAATATCAGCGCAGAAAGTCTAAATAAGAATTTATATTCAGGATTATTCTTTTTGTTATTATCAGTTGTATAGTTAAATGAATTATCTGCTGACTTTTTAATCATTTCTTTAAATGCTGGTTCAGTTAACACAGCAACTAAATCTGAAACACCGGATGCATTTTGTAGAATTTGAGATATTCCACCTGTTTCAAAACCATATGATTCATCTGAATTATCATTTTTAGATGTATCTTCGTTACTTGTTTGGTTGCTTTGGTTAGGTGTTGACGCGTCTTGTCCATTTTGTGGCTTTGCAGGTTGTGCCGGTTTAACCTTAGTAAAGTTATCAATAAACTTATAAATTCCTGTTTTATTTTCACGACTAGATGATTCAAATAATCTGTTTACTAAGGTTATATAGTTAGCATCACCGATTGAATCAACAAGCACTTTAAGTAAGTCTTTTTGTGCAACAATTTTGGTTAATGATATCTTCTTTTTATCATCAGTTAATATCATATATAAAGCACCATCCATGATTGCACGTTTTACTTTATTAGGATTATGATCCTTGCTAAAGTCAATTGCTTTGATGTTATCATAAATGTGTGTAATCATTTGTGATAATTCATCTCGTTGGACAAGTTGTTTCATTAAGTTTGTTAAAATAGTAGTAAATAAATTTAAATCACTTTCATCGTTTAGAGCAAAACCTGCTTTTTTAAGTGATGTGATTAATAATTGTGCAAGTCCTTTTGGAAGTCTTGGGTCAGGATTTTTAAGTACACTCTTTAATCATTCAGTGAATTTAGTTTTAAATTGTTCTGATTGACTTGATTTAAATAAGGTATTTAATGCACTTCATCAATCGTTATTTTTATTATATTCAGTTGCACGATCAATAAAGTCACTAAGAATTAAATTGATTAAATCACGGATATTAGAGTCTTTAAGTACTAGAGCGAATGCATCATTGATAAATTCTGGTCCAGTGAGTTCACTTTGATTTATAAAGAAAGAAGAAATGTTGATTGATTTAATAAATGTTTTGGTTTTTTCTTCGTTATTTAATAAGTTACTTACAATCGCATGGAACAACTCTTTAGCACCATCTTTGTGATCACTAATAACTTTATCATTAAGAACTTTCTTAAATAAATCAAAGTGCAAGAAATTAACATTAGTTTTGATGTTGTTGGTAAAATTGGTTACAAAGGTTGCTAAATCACTACTATTTTTAACTGAATCAACTGCTGCTGATAATATTTTATCAAATACACCTGTGCGATCAAATAATCCATCAAAATCATTAGCAACTGCATCAATAAATGTTGTTATATGATCATTTTTTTGGATATTTAAGTATGTTATTACATTATTGATAATTGCTTTGATTACAACTTTTAGATCATTTGAAGATAAAGCGGTTTTCAATACAGATTTAATTGCATCTTTGAAACTAGTTTCATTATTTGATTCATTTAGATATTTTTTAATAACATCTAAAACAGATTTAGCATCTTTAAAGGTGTCATTGTGATCGATGAAGTATTTGACGATATTAACAATGACTGTCTTTAGTCCATCGACTCTTAAAGCAGAATTAATAATTGTAGTGAATTGTTCTTTGTTGATAAGGTTATTGTTGACAAAGGTTTCTAGGTAACTTCCGAATGTGTTTCATAAGATTCCACCAAAATCAACTTGATTAATAAGAAGTTCAAATCCATTTTCAAGGAGTTTACTAAAGATGTCCTTGTTATCACCTTGTTTAAGTTGTGGTAGAGCAAGCATATTATTGAGCAATTGAATGAATTTTGCTTCATAACTTGGATCAGAAGCAAATACCTTAACTTGCTCTAATCATTTGTTAAATAATACACTTAATTCAATTTGTGTACCGTTGGTTGATAGCAGTTTTATAAGTCCATCGATAAAACTTTGAGAAAGTTTTAATGTTTTGTCAGTTACACCGAAGGCATCAATTAATAATTCAGCAGCTTTTTCTTGTTTTGATGCATCGATGTTTTTAAATATTGAAGCATAAGATGTTTTATTAATTTGTTTTACTAAAACTTTTGCCAAAAGTTGTTTGAAATTGTTAGATGTATATAATTTTGCAAAAATATTTGTTAATATAGATTTAATTGCATCTTGGAAAGGTTGTGAAGTAAAGATTTTTTGCACCAAATCTGATCGACTTGTAAAAGTTTTAAAGGTATCAAGTCTTGATAATAAATCATCAATAGCAGCAAAAATTTGAGTTTTTAAACTCGAATCATTAATTATTTCTTTTGCACCTTCTTTAAGTAGGTGTAAATCAGCTCCTAAATTACTTAAACTTTGTTTTTGTTCATCGGTTAATGCTTTATCAAGAATTTGATCAACTCATGCTTGATTTTTAATAAAATCGTTATATAACTTCTCTAAAATAGAATTTTTAACAACATCTCTTAGTGCATCTGTGAATGTGTTGAAGTTAGTAAATTTGCTTGTGTTGTCTAAAATATATTGTATAGTGCTGTCTAAAACTGATACAAATTCATCATGGGTTAATAAAGCATTTATACGATCTTTTAGTTGTTCCTTGGTTAAATTAAATAATGTATCAGGTAAGAAAGTTTCTAAAACATATGATAAATCTTGTGTTTTGAAAGTATTAAAGAACGAAATAAGTAGTTTTCTAAATTGATCTTTATGTTCAGAAATAAATGGTGTTTCAATAACTTTTTTTCAAAATTCATAGTCTTTGAAGTTAATAACTTTTGAAATTTCACTAAAAATATTTCAAGCAATTTGATCAACGTTTTCTGATTCAGAAAGTCCTTTGATTGCTGCACTAGCAACTTGTGGAAAGTTTTGCATCTGATTTAGTAAATCTACTAAACTTGGATAAAGTGATTGAAGTAAATCAAGATACTCATCTGCGATGTTGTAGTTATATCTACGAGCAAATTCGCGAAGAAGTTTTGCAACTGTATTTGGTAGATGTTTTGCTTGTGCCTGTGGAATCAAAAGTGGTGCAAGGTATTTATTTAGGATGTTTTTAAAGTCTGTGCTCTTTAATAATATGTTGGTAATGTCTCTAGGTCCATTTGATTTATCAAAAAGGTTAGGATTTAAAATTATTAATTTAATTGTATCTTCTAAGAAATTTATACCTTGCTGAGTTTGTAAATATGATGTTAATAATGGAGTTACTTCGTTGGAATCTAGATAAGGTTTTGCTGCATCCTTTGATAATAAATCTTTTAAAGCAGGAACAATATTTTTAGTAAAGATACCACGTTTATTTAGTTCATTAAAAATAACTTTAATAATTGCGGCTGCAGCATCAGCATTCTGTGAGATTCAAGGAGCAGAGATTAATTCTTGAATTTTTTCACTTGGTAAGCTGGTAAATTTATCTTTGATTACATCAAAGACTTTTGATGGAATTTTTGCAAATTCATCAAAAGGATTGTTTGATGTTTTAATTTCTGAAAGACTTTCTCCGATCACATCAATTATGTTTTGGGTAAATTTGTTATCATTGATTCATTTTAGGATGTGTGTAATTAAATCGTTAATAAATTGACTAATTTTTGGATCTTTGCTATTTAATCCAAAAGTTTGTATTGATGTTGAAAACGCATCAATTAAAACATTAGCAAAATCTGGATCATTAATAATGTTATTTAAAACAGCATTAATTGAATCTTTGTTGCTATCATAAGGAACACGTTTTACAATTTCTGTAACTATATCAGTGAAATTATTAGCATTATCTCAAATATCCACATTATCGATTATTGCATCTACACTTGCATCTAAAAGAGTATGTATTTGTGGTTGCTTAAAGATCAGTTGAACTAATTTTGCTACAGCATCAGATGAAATGTATTTAGAAACCTCTTTCTGCTTGTTAATAGTTTTGACAATTTCTTGCGAAATTCTTGCTAAATTATTTTCATCTAATGCATTTTTAACTACTTGTTTAGCAAAGTCCTTGTGATTTTTGAATAAATCTGATTGAGCTACTCTTTTGATTATGCTAAATAATATTGTTGGGTTTCCAGTTGTAGTAAATTTATCATAAACCTCTTTGATTGCATTGGTAAATAAATCAGGAAGTTTGATGTCACCTACAGTTTTAAGATGATTTAATACTGATAAAGTTACTTCATCAAAGACTTTAAATTCACTGTTTACATTGGTAATTAAGGCTAAAAAGTCGGATACAACAGATTCAACTTGTTCAGAAGTAATATTTTTATCAATTTGTCCTTTCTTAAGGAAATTGTAAATAATTTCAGTAGTAATTTTCTTAAGTTTCGGATTTGAAAGAACTTCAATAAGGAGATTATTTACATTAGCTGTAATTTGTTGATTTTGATTTTCATCACTAAATAAAGCACGAATGATATCAGGTAGGGTTTTAACTTCAGTGAATTTACTTGGATTTAAGATAAATGAATCGATTAATAAATCTATTAAGTTTTTAAGGTATTGTGATGAAATAAATGCTTGCGAAAGTTGATTTAAATCATCTTTTGTGAAGTTAAAATCACTTAGATTTTCTTGTAATTTAGAATTTAAAAATCCTGAAATCTTGTCTTTGAAAACACTTAAAGAGTTTTTTAAGATTGTTTTTAAAGCAACAGCGAGCTGATCTTTGTGTTCTGTTACTAGTTCACTTTGTGAAAGCGAAGCAATTAATAAAGCAAGGTTTTCAATATTGAAGACTGCATCCTTAAATACCGGAGCAACTTTATCTAAAGTTAATTGTCCCTTTGCACGCAGTTCTGAAAGAGCAGATTCGGTGTTATAGATTATGTTTTTAATTGTTTTAGCATTAATAATAGTATCAATAATTGAATCTTTACCATTTTTTCCACTGCTAAGTTTTTGATTCAATAAGTTAATTAAAAGTCCGTTTGGATCAAGTTGTTTATAAGTAGAATTAGTGGCAAAGAAGTTAAACGCATCTTTAGCACCTTCAAGTAAGTCATTAGTTAACTCACCGATTCTGGTGCTAAAGTTAGAAACTTTTCTTTCGGAAGCTACTTCTTGTTCTTGTTTAGTGCGAGTTTTTAAGTAAGCATCAGTGTTAAAACCAAGAACTTTAGCATTCGATTCCTTTACTTGAATTTCATATTTAGCAGTATCAGCATCTAAGTTTAAGTATTGTTGTGAAAAATCATAGTTTTTATAATCATTAACATTTAATGATGGATTAGTTATCTTAAGATAAATATCCATTGCGATTTTTTTGTAACCAAAGATATTAGGGTGAATATCAAAGAATAAGGTAGTAAACTTAGTTACATTATGATTTCAATAATCAGCATTAACTGCTTGAATGAAGTTTATATTAGCACGTTTTGCAGCCTCTTTAAGTCCGTTATTAAGGTGGTTAATAAGAAAATCAAATGGTGAAATATCAAAATTACCACCTAATAATTTATTAACATAATCCCTTAAAATATTGGCCATTCCAAACATCGGGGTTGGATAACTAATAATATTGATGTTTGCATTTGGGGCAAATGTTCTAAGGTTTGAAACAAAAGTTAATAATCTTTTTTGTGTTTCTCTTAATGCATCATTAAGTAATTTGGTAAAAAATGCTACGACATCAGCTGCAATTGCTTGTTTTGCTAAGTATTTTTTAACAATTTTTACAACATCATCTTTGGATGCTTGTTGGAAAAGTAAAAACAACATATCATTAGCAGAAAGTGAGAATGTAACTAAGTTAGCATCCTTTAATTTTGCTTTAACTTTTTGTGCATATGTTTTTCAATCCTTACCAAAAATGGTAATCTCATTCTTATTTTCATATGGTATTCCACTTTGATATGGGATATTAAATAAACGAAGTCAATCTAGTAATCTTGAACCAGAAATAGCGAAGTTTTCAAAGTCATCTACACGATTATTCTGGTTTAAAAGTCTCGCTAAATAAGCAGGATATGAAACACCAGAGATGCTTCCATCTGCTTCTTTTTTACCAGGATATGATCTTAACAATGTTCCATCAAATCCTTCTGTAATTGAATCACCAATTGCAACATATCGAATTTTTTCATTCGCTGGAATAAAAAAATCAGATTTATCACGCTGCGATTTAACTATTAACTGAGCTGAATGGGGGGGGAGATGCTCGCTTGAATTGCTTGGTGAAGCTGTGCAAGAAGCAGTTATAGCAGTTGCTGTAAGCAGCGCCATTCCACCTGTAAATAAAAATCTCTTTTTCATAAATGTTCCTTACTATCATTTTTTAATGATTAAGTGCTGTGTCAAGCACATTTAAAAGACTAATTATATTTAATCTTTTTAAATGTGCCTTTATTGGACAAATTTTACCTTTTGCAGTATATATAATATAAATATGTTCCACATTCTTGTTTCATAAAAATAAAAAATATTATTTTTCTTCAATTTTTAAGAAAACATTTTCATAATAATATTATACTATAAAATAAGATAATATTTTAAGAAAAAATCAATAGTGATAAAATTATTATAGTAATTTGTCATATAAGGAGGATTTATGACACCACACATTAGAGCAGCTAAAGAGGATATTGCTAAGACAGTTATTATGCCTGGTGACCCTTTAAGAGCTAGATTTATCGCAGAAAAATACTTAGATCCAGGTTATAAATTAGTTAACTGAATCAGAAATATGTTTATGTATACTGGAACTTATAGAGGAAAACCTGTAACAATTGCAGGAAGCGGAATGGGTTGTCCATCAATTGGTATTTATTCTTATGAATTATTTAAATTCTATGATGTAGATCGCATTATCAGAATTGGGTCTGCAGGAGCATATAAAGAGGATTTGGGTTTATATGAAGTTGTTTTAGCAACTGAAGCATATGCAGACAATAATTCGTTTAGAAAACTTGTTTTAAACGAAGATGATCACATTGCAAAACCAAGTTTTCAATTAAATTCCGAAATAGAAAAGATTGCTTCTGATTTAGGAACTAAAATTAATAAAGGAAGAGTACATTCATCTGATGTATTTTATACATCTGTACCACTTAAAAAAAGAATTGATGTATCGGGTGCCCTTTGTGTAGAAATGGAATCATATGCATTATTTACTAATGCACAAGCAACAGGTAAACAAGCGGCATGTTTGTTAACAATTAGTGATAATTTAATTACTCACGAAGAAACAAGTGCAAATGAACGTCAAAATTCATTTACAAAAATGATGGAAATTGCTTTAAAATTAGCGAGATAAAATGCGTGTAGTTGATATTATTGATAAAAAAAGACGCAATTTAGAACTTAATGAAGAAGAAATTAAGTTTTTAATTAACTCTTATGTAGACGGAAGCACACCAGATTATCAAATGAGTGCATTTTTAATGACAGTTATTTTTAATTCTATGACCACTAAGGAAACTGCATTAATGACTAAATATATGATGCATTCAGGTGAAGTTATGGATTTATCTATGATACCTGGAATCAAGGTAGATAAACATTCTACAGGTGGAGTTGGAGATAAAACTACATTAGCAGTTGCGCCTATAGTTGCAGCTTGCGGAGCGCCAGTAGCGAAAATGAGCGGAAGAGGACTAGGACATACAGGTGGAACTGTTGATAAACTTGAATCCATCCCTGGTTTTCACGTCGAATTAACTTATGAGCAATTTATTGAGCAAGTTACAAAACATAAAATCGCCATAATCGGACAAAGTGCTAAATTAGTTCCTGCTGATAAAAAATTATATGCATTAAGGGATGTAACTGCAACTGTTCAATCGATTCCATTAATTGCATCATCAATTATGTCTAAAAAACTTGCAACAGGAGCTGATGCAATTTTATTAGATGTAAAATGCGGGAATGGTGCATTTATGAAAGATTTAGAAAGTGCTAAGGAACTTTCTAAACGGATGATTGATATTGGTAAAGAGTTAAATGTAGATGTAAGAGTTGAAATAACTAATATGAATCGGCCAATCGGAAGAGAAATAGGGAATAAAAACGAAGTTTTAGAAGCAATAAAAACTTTGCAAGGACAAGGACCAGATGACTTTAATGAACTTGTTTTTTCTTCTTGTGCAACCATTTTACAACAAGCAAAAATAGCTATTAATGAAACTGATGCATTGCAAAAAATACAAAAAGTGATTTCAGATGGAAGTGCATTAAGAAAGTTTTATGACTTTGTGCAAGCACAAAATGGTGATGTGAATAAGTTGCAAAGTGATGAGTTTTGAAAACCTAAATACCAATTACATGTGTTTAATCAAATCGATGGATATATGGAAATTTTTGATAGTTTAACATTCGGTATCGTAGCTATGAAACTTGGTGCCGGAAGAAAAACCAAAGAAGATAGCATAGATTTTGAAGCCGGAATCACAATTCATAAAAAAACAAATGAATTGGTTCGTCCAGGATATAAACTTTTCACCCTATCTTCATCAAAACCTATTGATCCAACCCTTGTAAATGAATTAATGCAAGGATATCGGATTAATAAAACACCCGTAGAAAATAAAATAATTTTAGATAAAATGAGGTAAAAATGAATTATAACAAGATGATTGATCATACTTATTTGAAAGCAGAAGCAACCGAAAAAGATATTAATAAACTTATTGATGAAGCCAAAAAATACGGATTTAAAACCGTATGTGTGAATTCATCATGAGTTAAGTATGCTTCTGAAAAATTGCAAAAAAGCGATGTAGGTATTACCAGTGTTATAGGTTTTCCACTAGGAGCAATGATAACACAAGCAAAGGCACAAGAAGCAAAACTTGCAATTGATCATGGTGCTGATGAAATTGATATGGTAATCAATGTAGGTCGCTTTAAACAAAAAGATTATGAATATGTTTTAAATGATATTAAGAAAGTTAAAGAAGTATGTGGAAATAAAATTTTAAAGGTTATTATCGAAACTGCTTTATTAACAGAAGAAGAAATTAAAAAAGCTACAGAAATAGTGCTAAAATCTGGAGCAGAATTTATTAAGACATCTACTGGATTTAGTTTTCGTGGAGCGAATTTAAAAGATATTGAATTAATGAAATCTGTAGCAGGAGACAAATTACAAATCAAAGCAGCAGGCGGAATTTCTTCATTAGATGACCTGATTCAAATGCATCAAGCAGGGGCATCGCGATTTGGAACATCTAGATCAGTTGCGATAGTAGAAGGAAACCAATCAAAATCAGGATATTAAAGCAAAATCAAAGTTTATCAAAATAAGAACATCATAAAAATGTTCTTATTTTGATTTTATTCTTCCTTGTATAACTTTTTAAGGTATTCGTAAAAATCTTTGTTTTGTTCTAGGTTCATTAAAGGGGAAATGGTTATAGTATCGGATTTATTAAGATACTTTACTTCCATTTTTAAGTATTTAATCCCTACATAAAGAGGTATATTTATTACAAATCCTAAGTCATCTGAGTCAACTATATTGAAATGTAAATTTGTTTTATTATTATTTTTATAATCGGCAACAAGAGTACTCTTTTGTGTAGCATGACTGACTCAACTTTCATATATTAACAAATTTTTATTTTTAAAGAACTCACTTATATCTTGGTTATCCAAAAAGGTCTCTTGAAACTTTTCTCGGTTCATTTTTTCTAATTTTTCTTCTGTTAATGTATTTACATCAAAACTAAGATTCATAACAAAATGATCTATATGATAATATTTTTTGATATATTCTAATGTAAATTTATTTAAAAACTTTTCTTTTAATTCATTTTCGGAAGTAATAATTTCATATCTATTATTTAATAAGTATTTAAATTTACCGTTATTTTCTTTATTATCTCTTCATAAATCTGAAAAGTATTCATCATAAATTGATTTAATACCATTTTCGTTGTTATATTTATTAATTAGGGAACGAAATTTTTCTATATCTTCTAAATTATATTTCTTTTCTACTTTAACATCTGATGTTTTAGCAGTAGAACAGGCTGTCATAAAGAAAATCAAACTAGAAGAAAAAGGAAAAAAGATTTTTTTGAACTTTTTCATCTTATTTATCCTGAACTGTATATGTTAATGCTAAACTATCATCGATTGAATTATCAAACAATGCATCAGAATATTTTTTAACTTTCAAGCGGTATGTACCTGACTCTGCTGTTGTATATTCTAATATTTCATCATTTGATTTAACTGATGTTATACTTTTTACTACAAATCAATTTCCATTGCTATCTTTTTTCTCTAGATATAAATCGTAGTCTGAAAATAATTTATCTTCTTGCTTAGTATTGACTGTTTTTAGATTAAGTCTTTGGTTATCTATATGAGTATCATATCATTCTGCTTTTTCTTTGCTTAACCTTGAACCTTCGATGGAATTAGCTATTACTCCACCAAGAATCCCTAGAAATCATCATCAATTTACATTCGCATTATATGTTGGTAAGTTCTCTGGCGATTTTAGTAAACCAGAATTGAATAATCAAGAACTAGCACCTTTGATTTTTTTACCTGATTGCACATAAAATTCTTTTGTTGATAGAACAAAATCTTTATCCGATTTTGACACCTGCTTTGTAACTAAGTTATTTGAAGCAACTAACATATTTTCAAAATCTATTATTCCTGAACCATAGACAGTTGAATATCCGTTTGACTTATACTCTAAATTATTAACATTTGGTTTTCTTGAAGAAGCACCTATAATGGCTTTTATAGCTTGTAATCGGTTTTTATCATTATCTAAAAATGTTTTTTCTCTTAGCAGAGTTGAGACTAAACCAGTGACTACTGGTGCAGCAAAACTTGTACCATCAACACCAAATTTTTCTCAAATACCATTTTCGCTTTTATGTCATCTTCTATATAAATATCCTGGAGCTACAACATTAGGTTTTGAAAGATTTGTATACTTATCCGGTAATAAATAATTTGAATATTTAGCAATTGTTTCAGTCGGTTTATCTGTTTGCTGGTTATAATCTAATGCACCTACAACTATGTCATTAAAAGAGAGTAAATCACCATTTATTCATTCATTTTCTGTTTGTTTTTCATCATTCCCGTTACCAGAAGAAAAAATATTTACAACTCCATATTTTCTTGATATGTAATCCAAAAATAAATTATTTTCATTGTATGTTCTTCTATATTCATCTTTTTCTGGTCCATAGCTATGGTTTATAACTCTAACACCGTTTTCTTTAACCATTCATTCTATGGCTGTTTGTCATTGAGAATCATTAATAAATGTAGAAAAGAAAAGTTTTGAATATCTATCATAACCACGATCACCTACAGCAACATTTGAAACTTCATTAGCATGATGTCTATAATTTGAATTTGATACATTGTATAATTTAATCCCAAACTTTTGAAAATTTTGTAATTTTCCTTCATCTATCATACCATTTGATTCTAAAACACCTATATTTCCTACATTATTATAATATCTGTTATCTTCTCTTTCTTTTTGTTTTTTGAAATTGACTATTTCTAAATCTTTTGTATTATCTACTGTTATATCACGATCGAAATACACATCCCAATCTGTTTTATTATTATAAGATAACCGCTTATTTTGTATTTCATTAGGGAAAATTATACCTTTATAAATTTCTTTTTCATCTATAATGCTTTTAATGAAATTTTTTCTTTGAATTTCATCATCAAAATAAAATCAAACAATTGGCATCATCGAACTTATTTGATATTTTTTAAAATTTAATCTTTTCTTTTTAATTGCTTCTATAAATTCAATGTTTTTATCTTTTACCCAATTTTCATCATAAACAGAATTAGGTTTTTCATCAAAGTTTAATAAAAGTTTTAATTCAAAATTATTATTTACAGCAACATTTCTCACTGAATTGAAAAGTTCACCATTTTTATTTATACGAATTTCAACTTTTTTACTCTGATATTCAAGATATCAAGGTTTTTTATTTATTTTTGTTGTATTTGTTAAACCAATTGCAGCAAAAGTTACAATAGAACCAAAAAATAAGGTTCCAAAAGAAATAATTTTTTTAATCTTTTTTTTCAATATAATATCTCCTTATCATAATATTTTGTAAGAAATTAATTAAGTATACGATTTCTTACATTTTTATTTTATAATAAATGAGAAAAAGAGTTTAGAAAATGATATAAAAAGTCATTTAAACTTTTTATATCTGCAAATTTTATGGAAAAGAAATATGCATTTATACTTATAATACTATTTACCCAACACCTTTTAATATTTTCTTTTGCTTTTGCTTTGTTATTCATAGCAAGTTCTTTTTT
Organism: Mycoplasma sp. 4423; assembly: GCF_054353855.1. Classification (NCBI taxonomy): domain Bacteria; kingdom Bacillati; phylum Mycoplasmatota; class Mollicutes; order Mycoplasmatales; family Mycoplasmataceae; genus Mycoplasma; species Mycoplasma sp. 4423. The sequence continues at coordinate 4,358 of NZ_JBTHHJ010000014.1, read as the reverse complement.
ATAATTAATTCTTTTTATCTTTTCTAAATCATTTTTAGCATAAATAGCATTTAAATAAGTAAATAAATAGTTAGATGATGCTTTATTAAACTCGCTAGCATCAGCAGCATCGTACCTCCAGTAAGAATCTAATTTAACATTTCTAGTAATTTTGAAATATTGTTATTTGTGTATAGAATTTTTATTATAAAAGTTATTGATAAATAACATATAAGCCGTGATTAGAGCGTACAACTCTCCTGAGCTGGTCACGTAAAAAAAATTGGTCATATTGCGATATATGTTTCCAACTACTAAGTACACGGTTTATCAGCTGGATTTTTTAAATCCAAAATCTCAACAAAAATGTGTATAATTTAATATATTTAATTATTTAACTATAAACAAGATAAAAAAGGAGAAAAATGGATAAGGAAACATATTTATTTGCCATTGACTTAGATGGTACAACATTGCAATCCAGTGCTACCGGGGAAGTGCACGAACAAACAAAAAATGCAATAAATCGTGCTGTTTCAGAAGGTCATATTGTATGTATTTTAACAGGTAGACCATGAAGAAGTACTAAAAGTATTTATGAGGCATTAAAATTGGATACTGTTGTTTCTAATTATAATGGAGCACACATTCACAGACCTTATGATGAAAGTTTTATCCCTTATATAAAATATTTAAACTTAAATGAAGCTCTTTATATTTTAGGTGATGAAAAAGTCCAGCAGGAAGTTTCTAATATTGCAATTGAAGGACCAGATTGAGTGCAATTACAACATCGTGATGAAGACTTAGAAAAAGTTTTTGGATTTTCTACAACAGCAAAATTAAAAATAGGTTTAGACTTTCATAAAATACCTTTAATGCCAACAGGAATAATTTTTGATGTGAAAAAAACAACAGATGTTGAATCATTAAGGCAATACTTAAAATCAAGATATGGTGATTTAGCAGAGTTTTCATATTGGTCAAAAGGGGAAGGATTAAGTCCTGTGTTTGATATGACTAATATTACTGCTAACAAAGGGAAAGCATTGAGTATGTTGATTCGTTACTATGATGTAAAAATTGAGAATACAGTTGCAATAGGAGATGGTTTTAATGATGTTCCTATGTTTAAGGTTGCTAATGTTTCTGTAGCTATGGGAAATTCAACTAGAGAAGTAAAAAGATATGCGACCGTAAAGATTGCAAAAACAAACAAAGATGGTGGAGTAGGTTGATATATAAATAAATTTTTAGATAATCCAGAACTTGAAAAAGCTAAATCTAATGAAAAACGCAGAAAGAGAAGTCAAGAGGAAGATTAGTGAGATTACTTGATGTTTTTAATCAATTATATAAAAATAAGGAGATAATAGGTATAGATGAAACAGGAGTAGGTGATTTTTTCACCCCAGTCATAGGTGTTTGTGCATTTTTACCTAAGAATTTACATTTATGAGCAACTGAATTAGGTATAAAGGATTCAAAGTTATTAACTGATAATAGAATCCAGATATTAGCAAAGGAATTGATAAAAAAGATTCCATATACCAAATACGTACTCACTCAGAGTGGTTATAATAAGTTAGTATCAAAAAAATATAATGCAAATGAAATCAAATATTTTATTCATATGCATTGTTTAGAACATTTTTTTGATAAATATAACAATATAAATGTAAAAGATTTTGCAGTATTAGTTGATCAATATTCAACTTTTAACTCAATTTTAAAGTATCAAAAAAAATTTAATGAAATAAATTTATTTAATGATCTTGATAAAAAAGATATTGATATTATTTATCAAAAAAAAGCCGAATCTATAAATTTATCTGTTGCGTGCGCATCCATAATAGCTCGTTATTATTTAATAGAGTATATGAATAAACAAAGAAGTGAATGAAATTATGAATTTGCTTATGGGGCAAGTTCAAAAGTAAAACAACAAGTGAAAGAGTTTGCATTAAAACATGGTGAAGAGTCGTTAGAAAAAGTATGTAAAACCAGTTTTAAATTATAAAGCGACATTTTGCCGTTTTTTATCAACAATTATAAAGATTTTGATACAATAAATAAAAAGGAGAAATTAATGGAAAAATATAGTGAACAAGAACAAATTCGAAGAAAAAAACTACAAATATATGAACAATTAGGAGTTGAAGCATTTGCTAAAGCAGATAACCTAAAAGAACTTTCTTATTCAGATGATATTGAAAAAGCATACTCAAATGTAACAAAAGAACATCTTGAAGAAAAACCGCATTTTCTTGCTATCGCAGGACGTATTATGACTATGCGTGGACCTTTTATTTTATTGAAAGACTATCACGGAAAGATGCAGGTATATTTTAATAAAAAACAAGATGAACAATTAGCAAAATTAGTTGATACCTTAGATTTAGGTGATATTATCTATGTTGAAGGTAGTGTGATGAAGACAAACACAGGTGCTGTGACTGTTAAAGCAACACATATAAAATTACTTACAAAAGCACTAAAACCATTACCTGATAAATATCACGGACTAAGTGATGTAGAAGAAAGATATCGTAAAAGATATGTGGATTTAATTGTTAATGATGAAGTTAAAGATGTATTTTGGATCAGAACAAAAATTATTTCGCAAATTCGTAAATACTTTGATGCATTAGAATATATGGAAGTTGAAACACCATTTTTAAATGATTATTTATCCGGTGCTGCTGCTCGTCCATTCACTACACATCATAATGCTCTTGATCAAGAATTCGTTCTTAGAATCGCAACAGAAATTCCTCTTAAAAAGTTGGTAGTAGGAGGAATTGACCGTGTTTATGAAATTGGACGTATATTCAGAAATGAAGGAATTGATACTACACATAACCCTGAATTTACTTCAATAGAGTTTTATGAAGCATACTCTAATTTAGAAGGAATGATGAATCGCACTGAAACATTATTGAAAACAATTGCAAGAAATCTCGGTAAAGAAAAAGTCATAAATAAAGGTGTAGAAATTGATTTATCAAAACCTTTTAAACGTCTAGATATGGTAGATGCGGTTTCTGAAGCAACTAATGTAGATTTTAGAAATATTTCACTTGAACAAGCAATAGAAGTAGCAAAAAACAATGGAGTAAAGATACAAAAATTCTTTAAATTAGGTCATATCATAAATGAACTATTTGAAGAATTAATCGAAAAAACCTTGATACAACCAACCTTTGTTTATGGACATCCAATTGAAATTTCTCCTTTAACAGCTAAATCAAAAGATCCAAGATTTACCGAACGTGCTGAATTATTTATAAATACCAAAGAATATGCAAATATGTATACTGAGTTGAGTGATCCAATTGATCAATTGCAAAGATTCCAAGAACAGTTACAAGAAAAAGAAAACGGAAATGACGAAGCAAGTGATATAGATTGAGATTTTGTTGATTCGTTAGAATATGGAATGCCACCTACTGGTGGATGTGGGATTGGAATTGATCGACTTACTATGTTATTTACTGAAAAAGATTCGATTCGCGATGTGCTTTTATTCCCTACATTAAAGAGAAAAAATCATAAATAAAAAAATTATATAGGTATAAAAATTTCATATTTTATTTTTATACCTATATAATAGACATAAAAAAACATAGTTATAAAACTATGTTTTTTGATATTTACGGTATAATATACTAGCAATAACCAAGATTATGGCGGTTGTGGTGAAGTGGTTAACACAGCGGGTTGTGGTCCCGTCATCCGCGGGTTCGAATCCCGTCAACCGCCCCATTGGTTATTTTTTATATCCTTTTTTTAACTTGTTAGTTTTAAGGAATTAAAAATTTAAAATCTCTGTATAATGTTTCTTTTGATAGATTAGTTATAAATTGAAAGTTGTAGTATATAATTTGATATCTTATTCTTTCTTTATCTCTATAATATGATTTTTACATAATATCCGTGGGTTAAAAGGAGAATAATGAAAAGAAAACCAGATATACTATTACACAAATTTTTTGAAAACTGAATCTTAGTATATAAAAAAGATTCAATAAGGGATGTTAGTTATAAAAAATATGAACTAACCTTAAGATGACTTATTAAACTAGCACCCAATCTTAAACTAAGTAATTTAGATCGCTATGTATATCAAAAATTATTAAACGAATATGCATTAACCCATGAAAGACAAACTACTATGGATTTTCATCATCATCTTAAGGGTTGCATATTGGATGCACTAGATGATGGTTATTTACAAAGCGATCCGACTCGAAAGGTAGTTATTAAAGGAAAAAATCCTAGAGAAAAAAGACAAAAATATCTTAATCAATTTCAACTGCAATTGCTTCTTAAAACACTAAAATTAGATTCACAATTAAACATAGATTGATTAATTTTGT
>NZ_JBTHHJ010000013.1:0-32550 GCF_054353855.1 Mycoplasma sp. 4423 | reverse complement strand
CTAAAATATAGGGAGAAAAATTTTTTTTCTTATTTATTTCCAGAAAAACAGGAGAAGTATCAACAGTAATTCATTTACCATCAACAAATTCTTGAAGTGATAAGTTATAATCAGAAAAACCTTTATAATTATCAGAATAAGATTGTAAAATTCCGAATTTTTTAGTTGTTTGTATAAAAATGGGCCATAAAACTCATTAGTTAATTCATTTTTATTTTCTAGTGTTTTCGCATGTTCTTTAAAAGGACCGTTATATGTTCTTGTATCAGCATTAGGATATATAAGTGGAAACCCAGAATGACCGAATAATGAAGTTATTCCAGCATTAAATAGTCATGATAATGATGCTTTTATGGTATCACCTTTTGAAGCATTAAAATGTTTGCTTTCTTTATTTATAGAATCTAGAAAACCAAAGTCAGTTGCAGAAAAAGTTTCAATATTTTTAGCAGCAATTAACATATTATTAAAATCTGGAATCCCTGCACCGTATTTATCACTAAATCCGTTTTTGTTTTTTGTATGTTCTTTGTCGCTTATCGAAATAGCAGCTGCACTTAGGATACTTTTGATTACTGGAATTCTAAATTCATTATTTAAATTAGGTTTTAATTTTAATAATGTTGAAATTAATCCGGTTATTGCAGGAGCAGCAAACGATGTTCCTTCTCTACCATCACTATCTTTAAAATTAAAATAACCTGGACAACAACTAGGGGTTTTGCTGGACCACCATTAGCATTATCTGTTTTATAATTTGAATATAATGCTAATTTGTTGTTTTTGACTGGAAATTTATAGTTTTTATCAAGGGCACCGACAGTTATAGAATTGTATGAAAGAGAATAATTATTGATTCAACCAGAATTTTGATCACCGATATTTTCGTTTCCGGCAGAAATAACATTAATCACTCCATACTTGCGCGATAAATAATCTAACAAGAAACTCTCTTCAGAATAAAATCTGTTATATCAATCTTTTTCCATACCATAGCTATGGTTAATTATTCTAATACCATAATATTTAATTAATTTTTCCAATTTAGTTTGTCAGTTGCCATTTCTAGAGTTGAATGAAGCAATATATAATTTTGCTGATTTATCAAAACCTTCTTCACCACCAATAATTGATGATACTTTTAACGAATGCTCTCATGTATTATTTTTGTTATCTATATCATTATTTAGAAATTCTACGGAAGTTGCGAAAAAATTATCTGTCTTAAATTTATCAAAAACACTACCAAATTCTAAAACTCCTACATCTAAACTGTTATTATCTGTCTCTGTTAAACTCTTTTTATATCCATTTTCAAAATTTAAGATTTTAAATATATCATTTTTGTTTAATATATCATATTTTGAAAAATTATACGAATTTGTATTACTTGAACCACCACCAGATGATCCAGTATATTTATCGAAATAAAGGTCAGAAAGAAAATTATCGTTTACTGTTGATTTGAGGATTTTCATATTATTTGTATATAAAATAATTTTTGCTATATTTTCATCTTCTTTGAGTGACTTAACAAACAATTCTCTCTGTTTTTCGTTATTAAAATAAAACCATACAATTGGTAATTCTTCACTTACTAGATAATTTTTAAATGAATTACCGGTAATTTTTACATTATTAATAAATTCGTTGCTCTTATAAAAAACTATATTAGGCTTCTGTGTGTCATCATTTAGGTTATATTGATGATTTAGTAAAATTTTAAGTTCAAAATTATTATCATTAAACCTTTTTTAGTTAATGACAATTGATTGATAAATGAATCTCTAACTTCTATTTTAAATTCTTTAAAATTATCATACCAGTTCTCTGATATAGTTATTTTCTGATTAAAATTCTTATTTATGTTTGATGTAATTACCATTGGAACTATTGATGTAATAAATAATGAAGTTCCTATTAGCATCTTAATTTTCTTTTTCAATACAACTCCTTAATTTATTATAAATAACAACTACTAATAAAATAATAGTTGATTCTTAGATATAGCAAATATAAGGTTTAATATTTAAATTCATTTTAATTAGTTTTTTAATATTTACACTCGTTTTATGCAATATCTAATTAAATAATAAACGAAAAATGTTGATAATATATAAAAGTAACAAAAAAAGCTTAATAAATTTCAATATTATTAATCTTTTTGCATATTATTTTTATACAATTTAGTTAATTAAATTCTTAGTAATGTTTCATAATTCGTTTATCCTTATTTTTTTAATTGATATGTTATTTATAAATCTTACAGCAGCGTGAATTAAAACTAATAAAGCTTCATTAGTATCTTTAAACTGCTGACCTTTAGCAGTCAGTTTTTGTGGTTGTCTTAAATAAAAATATAAACATCGATTTACAATTGACTTATAAAATAATTTTTTACCAAATCATCTATTTAATCTAGCAACAGAAATGTAGTCTTGAAAACGAATTTGTTGTTCGATAACCCCACTACGTTGTTTTTTGCGCTTTATTAAATATGAATTTTCAACAGAAAAATCGTTTATGCGATTTTTATCAAAATTGCTAAATTCTTGATCACTTATATGCATATTTACTTTAGTTTTAATATAAAAATATATATTAAAACTAATTAATGATAGATAAATTAAAAACAAACCAATATATACTCATATTATTCAAGTTTTATACCAAATTATGTTAATGATTTCTTCTTGTTGTTTTTCAGTGTAACTTTTTATTAAAATAACTTTTGCAGAAAATAATAATAAAAAAATAAAAGTTATGGTAGCAAAAAAAAGTAAGATTATTCAGTTATATAACATTCATGATTTAGTAGTTTTATAAATAACATTATTTATATAATATTTTCTTACATCGAAAGTGTCCTTTATGAATTTAAAGGAAAAAACAACTATTAATAACAAAATTAAGATCGAATATATATCTTTCATTATTCTCCTTATAAAATTATATATGAATATCTTATATAAATTTTTAATTTATTGTTTAGATGTATTTTGGTTAATTTAGAAATATTTAATGCATTAATTTAGTTAAAAATATTGTAGCTTGAATGTTATATTTGCTTATGAGCGACTAGTTTACCATTTTTAAAATATATACTTATAAACTATTTTTTTATACTTGTTCAATTAAATTATCATAATGTGGCAAAAATATGAAAAAATATTCATCAATATCCTATATTACACAACTTTATTCGCTATATATATATATATATAGGAAGCATAAAATTATTTATGGGTAATTGGAGATTTTATGAAATATTCACAATCTGTTGCTGCACTTAATTCATACATTTCGTTATCAAAACTTGATAGTTTAGTTAAAAATGGTATGAAACACATTCATATTGATTTTATGGATGGGGTTTATGTAAGTAATTTTGGGGTTACATTTGATCAAGCAGAGTTTTTAATTAATAGATATAAAAATGTGCATTTTGATGTGCATTTGATGTTAAATAATCCATATATTCATATCAAAAAACTAATTGATATAGGTTTTAAAACAATATTTATCTCTGCTGAAAAAGTAAATACAGAATTTTATAAAATCAAAAATAATTATCCACATATAGATTTTGGGATTATGCTACAAGCAAATGATGATCCAAGAAACTATAAAAATATTATTATAAATTCACAAAAAATACTTTTAATGACAATTGATGTTATAGGAAGAACAGGACAAAAGTTAAATCCTAAACTTCTTGATAAAACAAAAACTATCAAAAATATCAACTCGAACATCAAAATATATAGCGATGGTGGTTTAAGAAAAGAAAATGCATATTTATTTAGTTTGCATAATATAGATGTAGCGATTGGTGGATCTATCATATACTCATTTGCAGATGGAAAAGATTTTTGTAATTGATGAAAGGATAATTTTTAATAACCTTTCAAACCATTATTATTATAGTTTTATCAACTTTATTAGGATTTATTTTAATAGGTGTTATTATCTGAAGAATTTGATTGAAAGCAAACAATAAGGATGCTAAAAATATCAATAACAATATAGGATACACATCAAAAGCAACAGTTGATAAGTTATTAATCTTAAAAAACCTTACTCAATCAAGTGTTTTAACCAACATTTTAATTAAAAATTCTTATGCTAAAAAAGGATTTTCAATATTAACTGGTGTTGTAATAACACAAGAAAAAATTTTTGTTATTAGCAACATTATAACAAGTTCAAATTTTGAAAAAATAAAGATAGATTCAAACAGAATCCTGCTGCAAGCAAATAAGAAAAGTAAATATAAAGAAAACTTTAAAATGAGTTGATTAAATGAAATTAATAAATGAATGAATCATAAATTTAAAGACTTTTTTGAAATAATAATACTCATAGATGAAAATATATCATCTGAATTAATCGATAATAATAGTCCATATCGTACCTTAAATATAAACTCCCTTTCAAAAGAAATTTCACAGTTATCAAAAAAGAATTTAAATGCAGAAAAAGTTGTTGAGATGTTATTGAAAAGAAACTTATTTAAAAAAAGCAATAATGCAATTTAACATCTTCGGTGCGTTAGTTTTAATAATAATTTTACTCATACAACTATTTATTCATTTTGTTTATTCGTTTAATTTAAAAATTAAGTATCAAAGAGTTGGGTTGAATATTAATGATAGGTTTTTGGTTAAGTTAAAGCAAGATATTGAATCAAGACATCATAAATCATTTGTTATAAGTTTAAAAACATCATATTTTAAAACATCATTGGATATTAAAAGATCAATTTTATATCTTGATAAGGAGTATCTTGATTCAAATATATATGCTTTAGTAAATTTAGTTTATTTTTATCATAAAACACTACATACAAGTGCTAAATGAAATATCAACCAAGAAATTTTAAAGTGATTTGTATTTATATTAACAACTGTTTTGTGAACAGTCTTAATGATGAACTTTTGAATTGCTTTTATTGTTATTTTGTCTTTTATAACGATTGTTATAACAATAGATTTTGCAGTTAATTATAAATTATCTAAACAAATTTATATACTTACAAAAAATTATTTTATAGAAAATTTTTATAACCAACATCTTGTATTGATATTGAGTTATTTAAAGTATAAAAAATTATTTATCCTAAGCAAATATAGTAATTTTTATATCAAATTTATTAGTGAAATTGTTTATAAATTTAAACATTGGGGAAATGATGAATAAAGAGAAAATTATTGAACATCTTATTTATAAATATGAAATGGATTTGGAGTATTTAAAATCATTAAATGATAAACAACTAAAAAATTTATATAAACAAAAAGAAAATGAATCATTAATAATTGCTAAGAATCCAAATAAATTCTTTTATATCAAAAGTTTACCAATACCAAAAGAATATAAGCACAAAACAACCATCAAAGGTGGAAAAATAATTTTCTTAACTTTTATCATTATGCTTATTTTGTTGTTTGTTTTGTTTATTACTGTCGCATTTATAAAATTTAAATAGGAGAAAAGATGAAATTATTTGATTTAAGTATGTTAGAGTTTCGAAAAGATATAACAGACTGAAAACATGCAATCCATATTGTGTAAAAATGCTAGTTGAAAATAAAAAAGCAACTTGAAAACTTGAAGAAAAAATTTTAGAATCAACAACAAAATATGGGGCATATTATGTCTTAGAAAAAGGTATTGCTTTAGTGCATGCACCAGCAGGAGAACACTGCATTGAACCAGCAACATCAACATTAATTTTGGATAAAGAAATAGTTTTTAATGGCCAAAAAGAAAAAGCTGCAAAAATAATTATCACATTATCTGCTCCAGATAATGATTCTCATTTTCTGTTGATTTCACAGTTTGCACAATACTTTATGGATGTAGATTTCAAATCAAAAGCACTAGCAGTAAGTGATAAAAGTGAATTTATAAATTTATTAACAAGGAGTAAATATGAATTTTAGATGTGTATGTGGTTCTGGTTTGGGTTCATCGCTACTATTAGAGATGAATGTTAAATCAGTTTTAGATTCATTAGGTGTTGAATATGACAGTGTTGAACACACTAATATTTCATCATTTAGCAAAAATGGTGTAGATTATGTTGTAGTTGGAGCAGATGTTGCACCAGCACTAGATTTTCCGAAAGAAAAAATGGTTGTTTTAACTAACATATTATCAAAAACTGAATTAGAAACTAAGTTAAAAGCATTATTAAACTTAGTTTAGAAAGGATGTATGGCATTTTTATTATGATTGCTTGGATTTTTAAAGGCATTTGTTGGTACACCTGCCCTATTAGTTGGAATTTTTACAATGATAGGTGCTTTGGTGCTACGTAAGAAGGCATCCCAAGTAATAATTTCTACATTTAAAGTCATTGTTGGATTTTTAATCCTAGGTGGTGGAGCAGGTGTACTTGTTGGTTCACTTAATAAGTTTCAACCTGTTTTTGAATCAGTTTATGGATTAAATGGAATTATTCCAAACAATGATGCATTTGCAGGAGCACTTGCTCAAGCATTACCATCAATTGCTACCTTAGGTTCAATTGTAATGCTGGTAGCGATGCTGTTAAATATTGTTTTAGCACTTACATCAAGATTTAAATATGTTTATTTATCTGGACATGTGCTTTATTACAGTTCATTAATGTTAGCAGCAGTCATGTATGTCATTGGGTTTGATTTTGAACATAAACCAGGCGACTTTGCTCTTGCTTTATTTACCGCATCTGCCTTGATGGCAATTTATATGGTGCTTTCTCCTGCAGTCCAACAAAGATATATGAAACAAATTATTGGAAGCAACGAAATTGCACTAGGACATACTGGTGGATTCGGATATGCATTATCAGGTTTAATAGGAGAAGGAATTAATAAATTAAAGAAAGGAAAAGTTTTATCAACTGAAGAAATTAAATTTCCCCAATCATTATTTTTCTTTAGAAATACTTTAGTTTCTATTTCCATAACTGTATTTGTTTTCTATTTAGCTGCCTTTTTACCAGGTGGTATCCTATATGAAATAGGTAAAATTAACGATAAAAATGCACCTGCTGCATATGAAGTTTTAACATCAGGAAACTGAGTAATTACAATGTTTGTGCAAGCATTTACCTTTACAGCAGGGGTAGAAATAATTTTAGCAGGTGTAAGATTATTTGTTGGCGAACTAGTTCCGATGTATAAAGGATTTAGTGATAAATTAATTAAAAATTCTAAAGCCGCTGTGGATTGTCCGGTGGTATTTCCATATGCACCGAATGCTGTAATAATTGGGTTTATCTCTTCGTTTATTGCTGGTATAATAGGAATGTTCATCACGATTGGACTTGGTAAAGCGGCATTAATACCTGCTGTTGTGCTACCAGGACTAGTTCCTCACTTTTTCTTAGGTGCAACATCAGGGGTGTTTGGAAATATCAAAGGTGGTATCGTTGGTGCAATTGTTGGACCATTTGTGGTAGGTTTAATTATCACATTTATTCCTGTAATCTTTGTAGCAGGAAATTGAGCTCCAACAGCAACAAATGAACTTGGGGTGCTAATTGAAAAAACATCTAAAAATATTTCTATAACATCACTTAACTGAGGAGATACTGATTACTTTATTGGATTTATTCCTGGTATCCTTGGTTTAATACCAAAAGTTGGTAAATTCGTAGCTTTTGGAATAATTATTGCTGGTTATCTTGCTTTAGTCACAGATGGACTTATCAAAAGATTTGTTTTTGACAAAAGAAAGAAGGATCAACTACAAAATGCATAAAAAAAACTTTACCTATAAAGATTTCATTGCTAACATGCGTGCTGTAGCAATAGATGGAATTAATCACGCAAAACAAGGACATATCGGAATGGCGCTTGGTGCTTCAGAAATATTTTATGCCATTGTTGGAGAAAGCTTAAAATTCTCACCAGAACATCCACATTGATTTAACCGTGACCGTTTTGTTTTATCAGCAGGACATGGTTCAATGGGACTTTATTCGTTATATCATTTGATGGGATTACTTACCTTAGAAGATATCAAACAACATAAAATGTATGATTCTAAAACACCATCACATCCAGAAATTGAAAAACTGGATTATGTTGATGCATCAACTGGACCATTAGGGCAAGGGGTTGGTATGGCTGTTGGTATGGCTTTATCAAATAAACATTTATCAAATCGTTTCAACCGTGAAGGACATCGCATTATTAATCATAATGTTATTGCTCTTTGTGGAGATGGAGATTTTCAAGAAGGAGTCGCTCTTGAAGCATGTGCCTTTGCTGGAACCAATAAGCTCGATTCATTGATTTTAGTGCATGATTATAATAATATGCAAATTGATACAGCTTCTGAAGAAGTAAATAATATCAATTTTGAAAAATATTTCAAAGCATTAAATTTCAATGTGCAAATTTTAAAAAACAATAATCCTGCTACAATTTTAGCTGCATTAGAACATGCTAAAAAAAGCACACGTCCAAGTTACATCCAGGTTCCTACTACAATTGCTTTCGGAACTAAGGTTGCAAATTCACCTAAAGGACATAATGGAATTTTAGATGAAAAAGCGACAGTAGAATATAAACAAAATTTAGGTTTATCTTACACTAATCCGTTTGAATATGATCCAAATGCATATCAATTTGGCTCAAAATTATTAAAAACCAAACACGGATTTTATTCAAGATGAGAGAAGAAATTAGAAGCTTATCAAACTGAATTTCCTGAATTAGCAGCCGAATTAAAACAACTTATTAACAAAGAAAAACATTTTGATTTCAAAGATTTTCAATTTAAGCAAACTAGTCAAGCATCAAGAAACTATGTTGATGAAATTATGATTTATTTGGATAAAAATCACAAAAACTTCTTAGGAGGTTCTGCTGACTTAAGAGGGGCTACAAAAGTAGGATTTAACAGTGATCGTAATGTAAAATACGGAATTAGAGAGTTTGCAATGTTTGCAATTAACAACGGGATTGCATTACATTCTGGAATGCCAACATTTGGGGCAACATTCTTAGTTTTTGCCGATTATGGAAAGGCAGCATTGAGATTATCATCGATTATGCAACTGCCAAACATCGCTGTATTTAGTCACGATTCATATCAAGTTGGGGGAGATGGACCAACCCACCAACCGGTTGAACAACTTGCAACCTTAAGAAGTATTCCGAACTATCTAGTATTTCGTCCTTGTGATGAAAATGAGATGTTGAATTCATTTAAATATGCATTGAATTCAAAATCTACACCATCAGCAATTATTGCAACCCGTCAACCAATGAAGTCATTTAATTTACAAAAAGAAACATTTAAACCTGCCTACTTTATTTCACAAAATAAATCAGCTGTTGTAAACTTACTTGCATCAGGTTCAGAAGTTGAATTAGTATATAAAGCAGCAGAAGAACTAAAAAGAAGTGATATTGTTGCTAATGTGATTTCAGTTCCATCATTACAGTTATTGCTAGATGACAGTGAATTAATTTCAAAACTTGGTTTAGACAAACTTCCTAACTTTGCAGTTGAAGCATCAAATGATCCACTTTGATATAAATTAGCTTTATATCAAAAATTCGATGGACATTTTGCCAAAGATTTTGGTCACTCAGCACCCGGAGACTTTGTATATCATCTCAATGGGTTTACAAGTGAAAACATATTAACAAAAGTTAAAAGTTTTTTAGAAAAATGCAAATAAAACATCTGGCTTAGGCCAGATTTTTATATTCGTTTATTTAAATATTGATATAGTAAAATCACTTGTTCTATTGGAATCTCTTGGATTCGTATGTTTTCGTGCATTTTAAGACAGTTATAAGCAAATTGTATATCAGACATCGAATAAACACTTTTTAATGCACTTATAAGCTTCTTACGACGGTTTATAAAGCACAGTTTAAAAAATTCTTTATACATATTTCAGGTGTAGTTATCAATATTATCTTTAAATTCTAAGGAAATAATTGCTGAATCTACTTTTGGAGCAGGGGAAAAACAAGAAGCAGAAACCACAAATTCTATTTTTACATTTGCTAAAAATTGACATGAAAGAGAAAGTTTGGAATATTCTTTACTTTTATAATTTGCAACAATACGCTGAGCTACTTCTTTTTGCACCATCAAAATCACCTTTGAAAATTTATCTCGATGTTCAAAAATTTTAAAAAGAATATCAGTTGTGATATAGTAAGGAATATTTGCAACAATAATGCTTTTAGGTAGATTTGATAAATCGGCTTTCAAAAAGTCTTTCTGGTAGATAAATAAGTTTTCTGTATTGATATTTTCTTTCAAAAAAATTACCATATCCGGATCAATTTCGTATGCAGATACAGATTTAGCAATTTTAATAAGTTGAGATGTTAATGCACCTCTACCTGGACCTATTTCAACAATATAATCATATGTTCCAACAAGATTAATAATTTTATTAATAATATTTTTATCAATTAAGAAGTTTTGTCCAAACTTCTTTTTAGCATATACCGCATTTTTCATTATAAGTTAAATAACTTCCTTAAATTTCGATTAATTCGATCTACAAGCTTATCCATTCCGAATGATTTTAAACCTGCAAGATAATAAGTAACATAAACAACTGTATTAGGCTCATTTATTCGGTTACGATATGGATGTACCCTTAAATAAGGAGAATCAGTTTCAATTAAAATTCGATCAAGTGGAAGCATTTTAATAACATCTCTGGTTTTATCAGCAGAACCAAAAGTTATTACACCACTAAAAGAAAAGTAAAGATTCTTAAACTCCATAAATTTCTTTGCTCAATATAAATCTCCTGCAAAAGTATGTAACATACATTTTAAATTTGGATATTTTTTTAATATCTCATAGACATCTCGGTAAGCTTGATATACATTTTCTTTATCACGGATATGAATAACAGCAGGAAGATTATATTTATTTGCTAATTTTATTTGATTTTCAAAACTAAGCAATTGTTTTTCTTTTGATAAACCATCTTCATAATAATAATCTAAACCTATTTCACCGATTCCTACAATTAAATTTTGATGTTTATTTAAAAGTTTTTCAACTTGCAGATAGTCATTTTCACCTTCACCAGATTCGGGGTGGATACCGATGCAAGCTTTTATAAAATGATATTTCAAAGCAAGATCGATACATTCAAGATTGTTTTTGTGAGAACCCCCGTTATTAATTATAAATTCAATATTGTTGCTGTTAATGTCAGCAACAATATTTTCAATTTCTTCTTTTTTATAATACTCTGTAAACAAATGACAATGAGCGTCGATAAATTTGTTTTTTTTATTTGACATTATTTTCCTAAACAAAAGTTTGCAAACATCACATCTAAAAGGTCTTCGCGATTAGCGTTTCCTTTGATATTTTGCAACTCATCTCAAGCATTATATAAATCAATAATAATCACATCGTAAGTTTGATCGTTTTGTAAGGATTTTCGTGCTTCCTTGATTGAATTTAGGGCAGATTTTATTAGTGATAATTGACGAGTATTATTGAAAATTCTTTCATCAAAAATGTTAATATCTGCAAAGTTTTTAACCATTGCTTCTTCAAGCTCTTTGATGTCATTGTTCAAAGCAGAAACATTAACAATGTTAGTATTTTTATTATTAACTAAATCCGATTTATTTTGAACTTTTATATAAAACTTCCCTAGTTTTTGACTCTCTTTAAAAATCATTTCATCAAATTCATCTTCTTTTTGACTTGGATCAAGGATGTGAACCACTAAATCAGCTTTTTTAATTTGCTCAAGTGATTTTTTTATCCCAATTTGTTCAATTACTTCCGTTGTTTTTCTTAGTCCTGCTGTATCAATAAGTTTAAATAAAATCCCATTAATTTGATAACTTGCTTCAACTAAATCCCTTGTGGTTCCTGCAATATCAGTTACAATTGCTTTTTCTTCGCTTAATAATGTATTTAAAATGCTGCTTTTACCAACATTAGGTTTACCTAAAAGAGCAACATGAACTCCGTCAAAAATGTATCTACTATCTTCAGAAACTTTTACAATTTGCTCAAGTTTTGTAATTAAATTTTCAACTTTTTCAAGCATCAAAGGAGTAGAAACTTTTTCAACATCTTCATATTCAGGATAATCAATATTTACTTCACAAATACCAATTAATAAAGCTAAATCATTAGAAAATTCATCAATTAGTTGTGATGCTTTACCGTTAAATTTATTTACACTTGCAAATGCTTGTGAAGTAGTTTGTGACATAATTAAATCATGTATCGCCTCTGCTTTAACTAAATCCATTTTACCGTTTAAAAATGCTCTACGGGTAAATTCACCTTTTTCTGCTAATCTGCAACCATTTGCTAAAAGTAGTTCTAATACCTTATTTGTTACTACAATTCCACCGTGACAATTAATTTCAATCAAGGGTTCACCAACATAATTGTTATAAATTATTTTTCCTTTCGATTCTTTACCGACAAACCACATTATCAAGACTTCATCAACTAAAATATCGTTATCAAAAATATGACCATATGTAATTTGATGATCATCTCCAACCTTACCATTAAAAATTTTTTTAACTATCTTAACGGCATCTGGACCTGCTACACGAACAATAGAAATCGGTTGATTTATTCGTGAACCACTACTAATTGCTGCTATATTTTCGTTCATTTTCTTATTATATAAAATTATATATTTATGTAAAAAAAATGTGGAATTTCAATTAAAAATTCCCGTATTAGTCCGTATTTAGTTCGTCTGTAATAATTTCCATAATTTTATATTTATAAATGTTATAAATTAAAAGGGGAAACCTCAGAAAAAGGAAAACTATGGCAGAAATAAAACCGTACGTAGATGATCAATTTGTATTTAAAATTGACTTAAAAAAAGACACATTATTAAAGAACAAAAACAACTATAATTTTAAACTAAAAATTATGAAATCCTTATTTGATTCATATGAAAAATATTTAGATCATATTCGTAAGAAATTGATTAGGATTCGTTTTAATACCTTAGAGACAGAAGAAAATAGGATTGCTGAATTAAAAAATTTTGAAAGAAAACTAAATGATAAAAATGATATTATTCACACAATTTTAAATTATCTTACACCACGAAATGCTTGGATTATTGAAAAATGTTATTTAGATCGTGCAACTAGGAGTAAAACAACTTGATATGAAGAACACTTTTCTAAAACAACCTTTTATAAGTATAAAAAAGATGCAATTAATCAGTTTGTAGGTTACTTTTATGATTCCTTATTATTATAATTATGATGATGTCCAGCGAAGCAGTGAGTTAATTGTTGAAAATGTTACATATAATATTGAAGATAATCAAGTTGTAAAAACATTTAACAGAAATTTTGAAATAGAAATTATAAGAAATTTAGGTGCAAAGAAAACTGTAATTTTGTTTCGAACTTTAAATGGTGCAAATGCAGTTGAAAATCTTCATAAATACAAAGTGCATATTTTTTATGGTAATAAAGATCACGATATCTTTGATGCAAGTTTGCAAAGATTTGGTTTAATTTATGATTTAACTAATGAGAACAAGCAAATTTCGATAGTTTTAGCAACCGATGATGATAAACCTTTAAGAAAAATCAAAATCCAAGAAAATCATATTAAAAATTATGTTGATAATTTAATCATAAAAGAAAATTTAGCAAAACTTTTAATCCCTTATTCTATTACTTATCGTATTCATAATAAAAAGTTAGAGATTAGCAAAAGGTATTGGAATGTCTTTTTAACTTTTGATGATTTAAATACATCAAAAGGTGTGACAACACCTTTAAAATTATATGTTTATCGCGATAAATCATATGATGAAAAAATAGAAAAATATCTACCAAACTCCACGTCTTTTGATGTAATAAAAAGTAATTATGCAGCAAGTTTTGATAAAGATAAAAAAGAGCAAAAGATAGAATTAGCAGATAAAAAAGTAGCAGGAATTAATAAGATAAGCTACAATTTTGATTTTGTTACATCTGCAAAGGCAGAAGATGCAAAATTGATTCAAAAAATTGATAATTCAGTTGTAGTAAATAAAAACTTTTCAGGTGAGTTGAATTCTAAGTTTTACATTGAAACAAATTATGCAAAGTTTATAATCTACCGCAAACAAAACTTTAAAGCATTGAGCAAACCAAGTAAAGCGAATTCATTAATTATTCAAGAATTGCCGATAAATAATTCAGAAGAATTTAAAAAACAAATTTTTAAATACTCTGTTTTAATTGAGAAACTCTATGACATAAATACTTTTAAACTTAATCAGTGAATTAAAAGAAAGAAAAATGAAGAAGATTTATAAATTCACAATATCTATATTAGTAGGCTTTTCGATTGCAGGAGTTGGTTATGGAATATACACAGTAGTAAATAAAAAAGAAGAAGTTAAAGAAGAGAATACTAATAAAGAAGATACGGTTCCTATTAAAGAGAAAGAGATAGCAACATCTTTTCCAATTCTAGAACCTAGGTATTTTGCTAAATATGTTCAAGAAGACGAGTATGGTAATTATATTTTAGATAAAAAAATAGTTGAAGAAATAATCAAAGATATTATCCGTAGGTTTGCTAAGGAAAAAGGGCAAATTGATTTTAATTATGAACAAATAAATGAAAAAGAAATACTTTTATTATTAAAATATAGTGATAAAAGTGATAGTGAGATTAAAAAGTATCTTATTAAATTAGCAGAATAAAAAATTAAAAAATTAGCAAATAAACAAAAAATGTGCTAAAATTTAAATACTATGAGTACAAAGAGAGATTATTATGAAGTTTTAGGAGTAAGTAAAACAGCAAGCGAGCAAGAGATTAAATCAGCTTATCGTTCGTTAGCTAAAAAATATCACCCAGATAAATCAACTGATGCAGATAGTCATACAAAGATGCAGGAAATAAATGAAGCATATGAAGTGCTTTCAGATTCTAAAAAACGTAGTGCATATGATCAATTTGGACATGCTGGAGCAAATGGACAATATGCAAATGGAGCAAATTATTCGGATTTTGCAAGTAGTTTCGAAGGGTTTGGTGATATTTTTGAATCAATATTTTCAGGTTTTGGTGGTGGTTCTCGCAAAACAAGCAATCAACCACGAAAGGGTCAAGATATCCATGCAACAATGGAAATTACTTTTATGCAATCTTTAATGGGTGAAAATATTAAACAAAAGATGTATAAAAATGAAACATGTTTACATTGCGGTGGAAGTGGAGCTGAAAGTGCATCTGATATCCAAACTTGTTCAACATGTAGAGGTAGTGGTCATGTAACCAAAGTGGCACGTGGTATCTTTGGACAAATGCAACAGCATGTTGTTTGTGGAACTTGTGGTGGAGTTGGTAAAAGAATAGTTAAAAAATGTAGTGTATGTCGTGGTAACAAATATGAAAGACAACTTAAAACTGTTAACTTACAAATCCCACAAGGAATAGATGATGGTAGAGAATTAAGACTCGATGGTTATGGTGAACCAGGAATTAATGGTGGATCATCAGGAGATATGTATATTCAAATACGTATTAAACCACATAAACATTTTAAACGCAAAGATAATGATTTATATTTAAATTATCCAGTATCAGTTTTCGATGTGCTAGCAGAAAGAGATGTTATTATTCCTACACCTTATGGCGATGTAAGTTATACATTAAAAAGAAGTTATGTATCTGGTCAAGAAATTAGAATTCCAGGTAAGGGCGTTAAAAATAAATATGGAGTTGGTAATTTAATTGTTATTTTAAGTTTTATAGTTCCTGATATTTCTAAAAAAGAAGCAAAACTACTTAATGAAGTTCTTGCACAGATTTCAGATACAACTAATTCTGACATTTATAAACAAATTCAAAAGACATTAAAATAGGCAGATAAAATCTGCTTATTTTATAAATTGTTCTATATAACGAGCTAATCCAGATTCAGAACAAGGAAATTTTGTAACTTCATCAGCAATTTCTTTTAATTCAGGAACAGCATTAGCCATTGCAACTAATTTACCAATATGTTCTTTAGCAGATGCATCATTCATTGAATCACCGATATGCATCGCATCTTTTGGATCTATTCCTCATAATTCACATAATCTTGCCTCTTCTGAACCCTTAGAAATACCTACATTTGTTATTTCGATAATATTGTTGCTTCCAGATAAAGAAACATTTAATTTTCCATCAAATTTTTCACTTCATTTTTCAGCCAGCTTTAAAATCTTATTTTTTGATAGACTTCAAATCAATGCTTTAGCAGGTTCAAAATCTTTATTATATTGTGAATATTTTTTTGCTGTTTTTTTACCAAAACCCATTACTAGACGATAAAATCAGTTTTTGGTATATGCATGTTCTCTTGGATTAGAATCATAAACAACAAAGCATTTATTTTTCTTTATTTCATTAAATAATTCATTAGCAATATCTTTTGGAATAACAACTGAATGTACAACTTGTCCATTTATAACAGTTTGTGCACCATTTCAAGCAATATAAGAGTTTGAACCTAAACTTTGAACAATAGCAAGAGTTTTAGGATTAACCCCCCGTCCTGTTGAAACTACAATAGGAATAAAATTTTGAACTTTTTTAACTATTTCCTTAGTAAATTCGGTTACTTCTTTTTGTCAAAACTTTTCTCCAGGACCATCAATTGCTGTTCCATCTAAGTCGATAAAAATAATTTTAGGTTTATTCATAATTTAATTATACAAAATTATAATTTACCATAAAATACTGCTATAAAAAAATTTTATGAATTTCTTTTATAAAATGAAAAAATAATATAATTTTGCATTAGAAAATAAAAGTAAAAACTTTTTAAAGAAAAAAATCTTTTATTTTTAGTAAAAATACTATAATAACAGTATAGAAGAAATTTTAAGTAGATATGTATGCATATATTTCATATATATATATATATATATATATACGTGTCAATCGAAGGAGTGTCATATGAGTATAAAATTAAAACGAAAATATTTGATATTAAGTGGTTTAGTAGTTGGTACATCACTTGTTTCAAGTGTCACTGGCTCAGTCCTGTATAATTTTTCACCCACCTCATCGTCAGATAATATTAGCAACCTACCTGAATCAATTAATAAACCAGTTTTAGAAAATATAAATCATACTGATATAACAGCTGGTATTAGTTCAGCTGTTGATTTAAATTTGCCTAAACCAAAAGAAAATGTTAAAAAAATAGATGAACCTACTGTTAAGACAACTAAAAAAGTTGATGAAAACAAAGAAGTGACAAAAACTAAGGAAACAGTTATTTTAAATCAAATTGAAAAACCAAAACCGATAGAAAAACAAGAGTTAAAACAAGTTCCTGAAAAGAAAAAAGATGAACCAAAACCTGAAACAAAACAAGAAATAAAGAAGAGTGAACCTGCTTCAGCACAAAAAATAAAACAAATCGTTATAACCCCACCAAAAGAAGACGAAAAGAAAGAATTACCAATTGCTCAACCTCCAAAGCAGGAAGTAAAAAAACAAGAAAACTTTAGTCCTAAACAAGAACAATCGAATAAAATATATATTCAAGGTGTACCTGTTGATGCAGATGTTACACAAAATCCAGGAAGAACAATTGCTCAATATGATGTAGAACGTGATATCGCTAATCGAAGACCATATTCACAGGAAATAAATAAGGTTCTAAATAGTATTACAGTTACAGACCAACTGACTAACAGGGTTTTATCTAATGCAGTTGCAGCATTTAAAACCATACATGATAATCCGAATGATACAATAGGGTTTATTAAGCAAATTTTTGATGATAAACAATATAAAACAGAAACTGAACGCGATGCTAATATTCAAAGTTATATTAATCAACAACCATGAGTTTGAGAAAAAAAACGATATCAATACAGTAGATTAATAGATTCACCTAATATCAAGTATTTTTTAAAGAATCCAGCTGATTATGAAAAATTTAAAAATTACCCTGATAAAACAGTTCGTGATTGACTCTTAATAGAAAATATTGACTTTTCTAAATTTACCCAAATAGATCCAAGTGCATATTCGGCATTACAAAAAGGATTTGTTTTAGATCCGAGAGAAATTTATATCACTGAAGATGGAAAAATTAACTCAGATGAATTTGGTCAACCAGATGAATTTAACTCAGTTTTAGGTGTACAAACAAGAGATAATGAAACTAGAAGAACCTTTAGGATCTCAGGACCATTTGGCCGTGATGGTGATTCAATTTTAAGTGGTAATTATAAAGACTGAAATAAAACTGATATAAAATATGAAGCAAGATTTGCTAAATATGATATTCAAGGAATAAAAGGTATTAATATTTATAAACTTACAGCAAAGCAAAAAGTCGATGGACAACTTAATGAAGGAACTGTTTTAGAAATTAATATGTTTGATTCTAAAGCATATGCTAAAACAAAAGAACTTTTGGAAGGATTTAAAAAAGATAATATTAATATAACTTCATATCGTTTCTTAAATATGGGCGCAACATCAGCAAACCAAAAATTTAAAGAAATTTTAGATTTATTACCACAAAAAATCCCTCAATTAGAATTATTCTTCGATGCATCTGCTGCAAATACATCTGCATTAATAGAGCTAGAATACAAAGAAATCGATGAATTAGGTTTATATACAACCGGAAATGCACTTTCAGAAAAATGATCAATTAACCCGTTAGCTCTTCGTAAAACCGCTTGGGTTAATACACTAGATTATAATGTAAGTAGAGATTATCCAGCGAATTCAAATATAGCTACTAGAATTGTATTTGACTCTCTTGCTTTTGAAGAAAGTGATATAAAAAAGAACACTTCTGATCCATATTCAAGAATTAATGATGGTTTAAGAATGGCATATTGAACTAGAAATAATGAAAAAATATTTGAAGGACAAAGTGGAGGTGGAAACCATCCCGATAACAATGAAAGTGGAAACAGTTATCCATTAGGTCTTGATTTTTCTAGAGCACCATCAATTCGTTCATTGCATGGTTTAGTATTCTCAGATGTAGTTAAAACATCAAATGCTCCAAGAAAAATTAAAAGATTATTATTATTTAATGATTCAGAATACTTTAACATTTCTTCTAAAGAACTAAATGATGCAGGTTTTGAAAACATCGCTAAGGGAGAACCGGGTCCACCAGATGCAAAAATAATATTTAGCAACAATAATACAACTAAATATGTTTATTTAACTGGTTCTGATCAACTAACATCACGTGGATTGGGTTATTTAAAGGATTTATTTGATTTAGCTAAACAACTTAATAAAACAACCATTTATGTACAACCACAAGCAATAGAGTTAAAAAAACAACTTGAATCAAATGGTTATACAGTTGCTGTGTATAGTCAACAAGAAGATGATCTTACATTAACTTAGGAGGTTATATGAAAAAAATAAAGTGATTTAGTATTTTCTCTGCATCTTTATTAATTCCAGCAACAATTGCTGTTGCTTGCGGGACAAAAGAAGACAAAAAAGATACTAATGATTCAGAGACAAAAGGTGGTTCAGGTAGTTCAACTGATTCAGGTGGAGCAAAAAGTTCTTCTGATCAAGATGGAACACAAAGTTCTAGCGATCCTGGGGGTTCAAGTTCTTCTGGGAGTTCAGGTGGGCAATCAGTGGGTGAGCAAAAACAAGTTAAACCTATATCAAAAGCAGAATTTGCTACAATAGTAAATTCGTTAAAACCAGATGACCAATTTGAATTAGTTGCTACAAACACTTTGGTTCCTACCACAAAAGAAAATACACTTCCTACAAAAGTTTTTGATAACTTACAAAATTGAAGTATTAAGGTTAAAGATAACTACATAAATAAGTTTAAGGCAGTTTTAACTAATGCTACCTTAGATGGAAATAATCGTGCTAAAGCAAATCAAGAAGGTAAATTAACTATATATGTTGAATTCACCAATCCTACTAATAAAAAAGATACTATTGTTAAAAGTTATGATATCAGTGGATTTAAGCAAGGTATGGAAGAAACAATCCATATCCCTGCTCCAAGTAATGACGAATTCAAAACATATTTTAATAAAGATTTAAAACAAAGATATGATTATGATAATCAAAAATATACTGATTCATTTGTTAGATATGCATCTGCAGATGGTTTATGAGAAAGTTTAAGAGGCGGACTTTTTAAAAAAACAAGCGCATCTGAAATAACAAGTTTTAATCAAAAAGCAGCATCGGTAGGTGTTTCTGATTATCGTAGTAGTGTTGTTAAAGGATTTTCTACACCTATTTATAAATCAGATGGAAGTGTGGATGGATTATATATCAACCAAGAATCACAACCAGCACAACCGAGTTGAGTTGATTCATATGGTAAGAAAGAACCGTTTAAAACAACAGGATTAGCTCGTACACTACCTAATCAAACCTATGTTGATATTGCAAAACAAACTTATGCAATTAATATTGGGAACTTCTTAGTTTCTGGTGATGAAAATATTCGTAATCAAGTTGCTAAAATACTTGAAAACAAAGAAGATTTAACTGAATTTATAAAAAAAATAAGTGATCCGCAAAGAGTTAAATATTATACAGAAAGACTTACTGAAAATCCAGGTTCACAATGAAAAGAATATGTTCGTGATGAAGTTTATAACGAACTTGTTAAAGAAAATAATAATGATTACACAAAAGTTAATAAACTTGTAAATGATTATTTAGAAATTTACAAAGCACCAATGCGTAAACAACTTGAAGCAGCAAATTTCCCTGCTGATGTAAAGCAAAGAGTGCTAAATGAAATTAATTCATCTGTTGCTTATAATTCATTAATTACCCTACCTATTTTTGCTAAACAACAAGATAATATTGGTGGAACAATGTGAATTATGGATTATCAAATTCCAGATGATGGAAGTTACCCAACTAAGTTTTATTTTGGAACTAATTTACATGTTGCTGATGCGATTAAAAATGGAAGGTTTGTTGGTTTTGGAATAACCAGAATGAATAAGGATGTTAATCCTGTGTTAAATACCTTAAAATTAGTTGGATTAAATAGTCCTGCAATGTTTAGAACTTTTGGATTTAACAAGGAAGCAATACGTAGAGTTTTTGATGCGCGTGATTTTCTTAAAACTAAGCCATCTGATTATTTAGCAGAGCCACAAAAAGATTTATATAAAAATGCTGAAGAATTTGCGGATTTTGCGGTAGTAGAAATAGATTTTGCAAAAGCAGATTTATCAAAAGTTTTAATAAATACTAATGAAGCGTCCAATGCTGCAGCATTAGCAAAATTGGTTACTAATGATTATAAGGACTTACCAGATGATAAAAAAGTTAAATTCTTACCTAATTCGTATTTAAAAGATTATCAAAAGATTAATGTCCCCTTAGCAGTTAAGAAAAACGAAGAAAATTCATTAAATAAATACGATCAATTATTTATTCTAGGTTTCCCGTTAGCTGATTCAGGTAGTTGAAGAGATTTTTATCTAAAAAGATATATTGATGATGACCAAATTAATGTAGCAAAATATTATCGGACCTTATGAATTAATTCTGATCCTGATTTTTATGACTATAAGGTAGGAGAAAACGATTCAGATCAAAAAACCCAAGAACGACTGGCTCGTGGGAACCGTTTATCATACGATTTAGCATATCGCACCTTTATTGATAAACCTGGTCTTACTGATGCTTTCTTATCTGCACCTGTTTTATCTCACGGAAAAAGTCCATTACAAAACCTATATACATCTGATGATAATAAGCAATATATCAACTTTGGTTTAGAATACATGCCACGTTGATATGCTCCAGGTGGTGGTGCATCTGGTTCGTCGGTTCGAAACCAAAAAAACGAGTTAGTTGGAATTTATCATTATTCTAATCCAACAGCAAGAACCGGTTTAGCAGCAGCATTTAGATCCGAAGGATACAGTTATAATGGATTATATGGAAGCTATAATTTACCACAATATGATTTAATTTATGGTGGTGGAAAAGATCAAAAGAATTCATATCGTGAAGCAATGTCTAAGTTAAATATCGGTAAAACTAACTTATTTCCAAATGGATTTGCAAGCGAAAACATCCCAGAACAATTTAAATTTAGTGACAATTTATTAACATATCAAAATGCCCAAGGAAAATAATGAACAAAATTAATAAAATCATAATCAACCGAAAAATTTATAATGATTATAGCAATCAACTTAATTCTAAATCACAGAGTTGATGAAGCGCTATTTATAAATATATTTTAGTTTCTTTCTTTATAATTTCGATGTTAGTAGTTGTCATCTTGCTAGATAAATCTATTTTCCCTACATCATTACTTAGTCAATCTGCTGCGGATAAACCATATTCAGATTTATTTAACTTTAATTCAGTAATTTCAAGGCAAGATAATGCTGTAATAATGCTGCGCTTTAGTCCTCTTGTATTTGTGTTCTTTTATTCGGTGTTTAAAAACTTCAAATCCATCGAACAACAAAAAGAACGGATTGCAACTTATTTAATTTTCTATTTACTATATTTTACTTTATCACTTATATCATTGTTTTCACTCTTTTTTGCATTAACCAAGGATACCCCAACAGTCGCTCATGATGTATTTAGTTTGTATTATTTATTAATTCCACTATTTTTAGTTAATGTTGCATATGAAATATATACTTATATTTATAAACGTAAATCAGAACCACTTTTATATGCTTCAATATGACCTTTGGTAATTCAAATAGTTTCACATACTATCTTGTTATTATTTACCTTAATTAATATGTTTTTATGAGATGCAAATGCTTATTTTCCTGAACCTACACAAGAAAATCCAGATACCATTAGAGCAACAGTCCCAGGTAACGAATTAATAAAAGGTTCAGAATACTTATTATTTTCAAGCAAAAACTCTTATTGAGCAGCTGTTGATGCATTATTTAATGTTAAAGCTGCTAAAAACCTAGTAATCATTATTTTATTATTTATCTTAGTTGGTTTATCTATTTTAGGAGCAAATATCAAAAAAGTACTTCGTTATAGTGAAAATGAAATTTCTGATAATGCTTCTAAAGATAAATTTGTTTTATATTTTGCTATTATAGGTGTTTTATTGTTATTAGTTATTAAAACAATGACTATCAATTTGCGAAATCGTCTTACCTTATTAGATGGTGGTGATTCATATAATTATTTATACATTTTATTCATAGTAATTGGATTCTTAATTACTACAGGATATTTTGTTGGGATTGAATTTTTCTTTAGAAAAAATAAAAATACAGCATTATTTACTATTTATATGTCATTAACACAAGGATTGTTATGAATGCTATTAACAGTTTCAATCTTTGTTATATCTAGCCCAAGCGATTATGTATATAATGTCTTTGCGATAACTATCTTCTCTGCAGCAATTTATATTCATTATATTGTTCGTCATAAAAATATAAATCGATTATCAATTTTTGCAATTCTTAGTTCCTTATTTTTACATAGCTCATTAATCTTTATCTATGCTTTAAATCACTTGTTAGTTGCTCAAGATAACTTTATGTTGATATCAGCACCTACCCCAATTTCCTTACTTAAAATACTTACCATTATTAATTTAATTGTTGTCGGATTGTTCTTTATCTCAATTCTTATTTACACTTATGTTTGATTACAAAAAATTAATTTTGCATCTAAAAATAAAGGAGTAATTACTCATGAAAAATAAAACTATACTAGTTGAAACACCTGAACTTTTAGAGGTTTATAACTCATATAACCAACTTGTTTCAGAATCAAAATTCGTCAGTTACAAACAATTCTTTGCTTCTGTTTTGTTAAAACTTAATTCAAGTTTTAATTCAAAGGAATTTGAAAACTTTGAGGAACAAGTTAAAAAGGCATTTAAAAATAAATATGATTTACTTTTTCAAAAATTTGTAATTACTTTTAATTTAAATCCAAAATTTAGTCTTAACAAACTAGTTCCGATGTTAGCTAAATATGAATCATCTAATAATCAAGCAATAAGTTTTAAAACACAATCTTTTGATTTGGTTGTTAACCCAGATGAAAATATAGATGAATTAAATTTAGAAATTGCTAAATATCAAAAAGTTGACGGAGAGGTTTATCTAACTGAAAATCCTAACCAAAATGAAGACAAATTTGAAATTTTATTAAATGAAATTAATTTATCTTTATTAAGGTTGCTACTAGGTGGTTATGTTGTTGAAATTCTACCTAACATAGTTTTATTTATTTCAAAATATACCAATGCTTTAAAACTTTTCTTTAATAATAATATTTTAAAAGAAGAATAAAATGCATTTAAAAGATATCATTCAGAAAAAACAAAACTTTGAAAATATTAAAATCAAAGTTAATAATGATAAAAATATTTTATTAATAACAATTGTTAAACTAACACGAAAACTTGCTTTTTATGTTGATAATGCTTTATTAAATGTGCAGTTAATTCAAGCACTTAAAAATAAATATAACATCAAAAACAGTTTTATTGAAGATATTTCATTTGTTAAAAATAATAGTTTTTTAAGAAATCTAAAAAAATCATTTATTAAAGAAAAAGAACTGTATATTTATTTAACTGAAGAACAAAAATATGGAACCGATTCATATACTCGTTATGAAAAAACAATTTTAAATAAAATTAAAGGTAAAAATGTTGATTTTATTACTATCGGAAACCGTGCATTAAATTTTGCTAAAAGTAATAATTTAAATGTAATAAAAACATTTAAAAGTTCTGCAGAAAAAAACCTTGCAAGAACATTAGCACAACTAACCAAGATTTTATATTTAGATAGTGAATATAAAAATGTGCATCTAGTTATTAACTCAAATAAAAACTATAAAGAACCTTTTACATTGCTTCCGATGTCAAATTTTGATGTTGGTAAATTACTTAACATCCATCCAGAAAATGAGTTTGATAAGGTTATTAAAGATTATAAAATTTATCCAAACATTGAAAGTTTTATTGATAATCAAATTACCATTTTCATTGAAAACGCCATTAACTCATTAATTATCGAATCATCGTTTTATAATGCTAAAAATGCTTTAGTTGCTGCTAATAAAAAAGTAAAACAACTCGATGAAGAACTTCTTAAAGTTACTAAACAGATCCATCGCATTAAACAAGAAAAACAAATAGAAGAAATTGTTTTATTAACTAAGAAAAAACAAACTATTTTTGAAGAAGGTCGAAATGAGTATGAGTAAACCTATTGAAATGATTTTCTTGGATAATAAGAAATTAAGAATTAAAAATTATGATTTATATATTAATCATTATCAAGAAAATACTTGAATTAAAGTTTCTGATAACTCTATCGGTGCATATCCAAGAATGTTAATTAAATTAGTTAATCCACAAAACAAAAACACTTTCTTTATGTTTTTAAAGAATGTTAATATAGTTTCAAAACCTGATAAAACCTTAGTAAATTCATTTTCTAATATCCATTTTTTCAAAGTTGCTGCAACAAAGCAAAAATACAAAAAAGAACTTGATCCACTTAAATATCAAATATCTCGTTTAAAAACCTTGCGATTTGTCGGTTTAAGCATTGATGAAACCATCTTATTAGATGACTTGAAAAATGATTTATATGAATTAGAATTAAAGCAGTTGTTGAATTTAACAGAAAGGGAAACATATGAGTAAAAAATGAAAAAAAATTCTTAATGTTCTTTCGTTAGCAACTACCACAATGACACCTATAATTTCGTTTTCTACACAAAACAAAGCAAAGTTAGATATTAAGCAAACAGATGGTGAAGAAAATCCAAGTACTCCAGATAATCCTGGGACACCTAGCGATCCAAATAATCCACCAGAGGATCCTCGCAATCCAAA
Source organism: Mycoplasma sp. 4423 (assembly GCF_054353855.1). Lineage (NCBI taxonomy): Bacteria > Bacillati > Mycoplasmatota > Mollicutes > Mycoplasmatales > Mycoplasmataceae > Mycoplasma > Mycoplasma sp. 4423. The sequence continues at coordinate 6,698 of NZ_JBTHHJ010000013.1, read as the reverse complement.
GCAAAATAAACCTAGAGATATATCGCCTGATTTTGATACATTTAGAACAGAAGCAGATGATAAGTTTCATTCAGACTTAAAACCTTTTTTAGATAATCTTATTCAATATTTACAGAACGAAAGAGATAAAGAACAAAAAGTTGCTGATTCTGCTGTAAATCCATCTTCAACAACACCTGAAACAAAACCTGGTGGAAATACCCAAAATCCAGGGGATCAAGGAAGTAATGAACAACCATCAAATCCAGGCAGTCAGGGTGGTCAACAACAACCATCCAATCCTGGGGAAGAACCAGGAAAAGGTAGTGAAGAACAAAAACCAAAAGATGATTATCGTGGAAATCGAAGTAAAATAACTTACTTAGATAAGTTAATTAAATTCTTTAGTGATCATAAAGATGATATTGCTGCTAACCCTGAAAAATACGGAATGAATGCAATCTTTCCAAAGGTAATATCTCGGGATAAATATTATGATTATGCAACCGTTAAGTTCAATGGTAAGGATTATACAAATATAAAAGTCGGTAAAAGTGATCCGACAAACTATGAGAAGGCTATTGAAGGTAATGATCAAAATGAAATTAATATTGATGAAAAACGTAAAGATCAAAAAAATACCATTAATAAAACTGAACTCGATACAGCTTTAAATAAGTATATCAATAAGTTAAAAGATAAGATTCCAGAAATCTTTATGAATCCTGATGATATCACTAAAATCGGTAAGGATGTTGAAGTTGTATATGATCCTAAAACCGATTCATATACTGTTACACCACCTAAAGGATTTAAAACTTGAGATGAATACTTTATAAATAAGATCAAACCAAGATATACAGCATTTGACTTAGAAGCTAACAAAGATATTGAGATAGAACCTAAGCAACAGCCCCCACAAAACAATCAAGTCACTCCACCTGATTCGGCTGCACCGAATACAAATCCGAATTTACCTGAACAACCCAATGATGCATTAAATCCTCCGATAAATCCTCAAGAATTAATTTTGCAACTACCACCATTATTTCCGAATATCAGTTATAAACTTTATAACCCTGTTGATCAAAATCTGCCTATCGCAAGAAATGATGGAGAAGATTTGGGAGATTATTTATATAGGGTTTTCAATGACCAAAATGTTTCACAAGAAGTAAAAGATAGTTTATTCTTCTTTGATAATCCGATTAACATTCGTTATAGATATCGAGTTGTAAAACTTGAAAAACCTACCGATAATGCTAGAAATTCATTAATACCTACTATTGAAATTCAGGACTTACTAGATCCTAAGTTAAAACGTGAATATCAAGTTGCACAAGTTGATTCGGATGCAAATAAAACAGATGCTGATAAAGATGCTCCAAGTTCTACAAAATATAAATACCTTGATACCACTGATGATGAAACTCACAAGAGATTCAATTTCTTATATCAAGGTGAAATAAAAGCACTAAAAGAAAAATTCGAAGATTTATATAAAGCAGTAGGTATTGAATACGAAGATACAGTTAAAGACGGTGACAATGAAGTAACTAAAACATTCTATTTAGACTATGATAAATTAAATTTCTTAAAAGATGTTAGAACAGCAATTTTTAGTATGGTAGCTTACGGGGTGCAATTTACAGCAACCGAAAAACCATTCAACATCCAACGTGAAACATTGTTAAATGATCCAAAATTTACAGTTATAAATACTCCAGATTATGACAAAGTAAATGCACAATCAATAAAAACTTCTTCTGAAGCAGTTATGGGATTTTTATTTAGAAATCTTAAAGGTTCATCAGTTGAGTCAAAAAGATATAATGGTCCATATTTTTCTCACCTTGCACAAGCATATAAAGATGAATTAACTTTTATTCTTCTTGCTTTAAAAAATGACCAAGTAAGAAAAACAGTTGAAGAAAACTTTAAACAAATTAAAGCAAATACCAAAATATTTAATGATTTTATTAAACAGACAGAAGTTAACATTAACAAATTATTACAATATTCACAATCACAACAACCTACTTTTAATATCATCGCTTGATATGATAATTATGTTAATTTAGTAAAAGAAATAGGTCCTGGTATGCTAGCACTTAAGCAATTAATTATTGCTAATAAACTACCACCTACACCACCCGAAGAAGATCAAAGTGATGCAGATAAAGAAAGTCAAAAAACAATTGATTCATATCAACAACACTATCAATTAATTGATAGTCAATTACAAAAGTTTAAACAACCTGATAATAATCTGTTAACAATTTTAGGAATATTATTTTTAGCCACAGGAAGCATTTTAGTTGCATTGAATTCTGTTGGAGCTATTATTAATAGACTTAAAAGAAATAATCAACTTAAAACTATTTACATTATCGCAATCGTAGCAATTATTCTATTCCTAGCTATCGGTTCAGTATTTTTAGGAATAGGATTGAAAGGAATTTAATATGAATAACCCAAAAATTACATCAATTTTTGATTACATAGTTGAAGTATCTGGTGAATTCCCTTATAAACAGAGACAGTTTTATCACCTTAAGGAAAATCCTAAGGTAAAACTTATGTTAATCAATGCAAGCAAAACCCGTGCCTTTTTGATTGCTAATACCAAAAATGCACAATTACGGATTAATTCAGAAGTTGTTTTAGAAAACGATGAAGCAAGAATTGATACTTTTCAAAATTATTTTGGTAAGGTTATTGATATCGAAGGGAATGTGATTTTACCAACTGCAGAAAACACATATAAACCTACTCCACTCGGAGCAAAAATCTTTGAACTAGCACATGATTTAACCACCGTCAAAACCTTAAACGAACAATTATTTACCGGTATTGTAGCAATCGATTTATTAATCCCAATTGGTAAAGGACAACGTGAATTAATCATCGGTGATCGTCAAACCGGAAAAACTCATATTGCGTTAAATGCGATTATTAACCAAGCTCGCAACGGGGTAAAATGTGTTTATGTAGCGATCGGACAAAAACGCGAAGCTATTACCAGAATTTATAATACCTTAGCAGAATATGATGCTTTAGAAAATACTATAATAATTGATGCACCATCAACAAGTGCATATGAACAATATTTAGCACCATATATCGGTATGGCACATGCTGAAAATATTTCTTATGAAGATGATGTATTAATTGTTTTTGATGATTTAACCAAGCATGCTAATATTATCCGTGAAATTGCTTTATTAACAGATCGACCAGTAGGAAAAGAAGCGATGCCTGGAGATACATTCTTTTCACATTCACAACTACTCGAAAGAGCTGGTTCGTTTGTAGGTCGTAAAACTATTACAGCATTACCAATTCTGCAAACTGTTGATGGTGATATTACATCGTTAATTGCTTCAAATATTATCTCAATTACCGATGGACAAGTTGTTACAAGTGCTGATTTATTCTCACAAGGGGTATTACCAGCAATAAACATTAACTTATCAGTATCAAGAACTGGTTCAAGTGTGCAAAGTAGACTTGTTACTAAGGTTGCTGCTGAAATTGGTAAAGCATATAAAGAATATAAACGTCATTTAAAGCTTGCGATGCTAGATTATGATTTTAATAAAGAAACTTCGTTTTTAATTTATAAAGGAAAAATGATTGATAAGATGTTTACCCAAAGAGGATTTTCGTTACATACCCAAGATCTTATTTTGTTCTCATCAAAGTTAATCAGTTGAACTATTTTAAAAGGTGTTAAAGATGAACAAAAAGCAATCACTTTTATTGATAAATTAATTCAAGTTGATGAGCAAGCGCGTAATTCATATAATACTGTAATGAGTGGTGAAAACTACGATGATAATTTACATAAATCATTTTTTGCTAATGCATTGAAACAATATTCAGATACATATAATTTAAATTGAGAAATTGAAACAGATGATTTATTCAAAATCCAACCTGCGATATTAGAACAAGTTGCTAGAGAATTAGGAGATAGATAATGCCAGGAAAAATTATTAATTTATTTTCAGATGTTATAGAAGTAGAATTTGATAAAGACAATCTTCCAAAAGTAAATCAACTGCTTACTTTACATGATGGAAAAACCTATCTGCTAGTAAAAAGAGTACTAAATGATACTACTATTCGTGCTATTATAATTTATAACTCTCAAGAAATATCGATCGATGATGCTGTAATTAATACTAAACAAAGTTTTATGGTTCCAGTTGGATTGCAATCATTAAATAACATTTATTCATTCCGTGGACAACCTTTATTAGATCGTGATACCCATCCAAAATACATTGAAATGGATTCAACAATTAATCCAAATCGTTATTTACATAATGAAATTGAACTTGTTGAAACAGGAATTAAAGCAATTGACTTCTTTATCCCGATTATCAAAGGATATAAATTAGGTATTTTTGGGGGTGCTGGAGTTGGTAAAACTGTGTTAATGAAAGAAATTATCTTTAATGTTAACAAAAACAGTGCTAATACATCAAATGTTTTCATCGGTTCGGGAGAACGTTCTCGTGAAGCCATCGAATTATTTAATGAACTTGAAAGTTCAAACTTAATGGATCGTTCTGCAATGTATATTTCAAAAATGAACGAATCACCAGGTGCTCGTATGTCAATTGTTCCAATCGGGGTAACTGCTACAGAATACTTAAGAGATGTTGAACATCAGGATGTGCTGTTATTTATTGATAATATTTACCGTTTTTTACAAGCTGAAAACGAAACTAGTGCAACCTTAGGTAAAAAACCATCAGTTGGTGGATACCAATCAACCTTAGAATCAGATGTTGCTAATATCCAAGATCGTTTATATAAAAACGAAAATGGTTCAATCACATCGTTTCAAACAATGTTCTTACCTATGGATGATTTATCTGATCCATCAGCAGTTGCTGTATTTAACCACCTTGATGGAAGTTTAGTGCTTTCACGTGTGCAATCAGCCAAAAATATTTTCCCTGCTTTTGACCCACTCGCTTCACAATCTAACTCAGTTGATGAAAAATTACTTGGTAAAAAACATTTTGATGCAATTATAGAAACCAAAAGAATTTTGAAAGCATATAAAGACTTAGAAGATGTTATTTTAATTCTTGGTTTTGATGAACTAGATGAAGAATCTAAGACAATTGTTAAAAAAGCCTTACAACTTGAAAACTTCTTTACCCAAAATTTCTTTATGACTGAACACTTTACTAAAGCACCAGGTCAATATGTTTCCTTAGAAGATACTGTCGATAGTGTAATACGGATTTTAGAAGGTAAATACATCAAACAAAGTCCAGAAATATTCCAATATGTAGGTTCAAATCTGCAAATTCCAACAGATGAAGAATTAGGATTGTAATAATAAAAAACATCTCTATTGGGATGTTTTTACATCACATCATAAATTTTTTAAATTTAAGATGTGATGTGAGTAAATATAATAAAATTAAATTATGGATTCTCTAAAAATATCCCCTTTTGTAAAATGAGCAGGCGGAAAAAGACAAATATTAAATAAAATAAAGCAAAAACTACCAAAAAATATAAATCGTTATTTTGAACCCTTTGTAGGAGGTGGTGCTGTATTATTTACAATTGAAGCAAAAGAATATTTTATCAATGATATTAATACTGCATTAATTAATGTTTATAAAAACATCAAAGACAATTACAAGTTATTTATTAATCAATTAAGCAAATATGATCAAAAATATACCAGTAAAGAAGATTATTATTACATAAGAGCAAAATATAACCAGAAATTGCTTAAAAATGAATATGATATGCAACTTGCAGCTATGTTTGTATATATAAACAAACGCTGCTTTAACGGCTTATATAGGGTTAATTCTAAAGGAGAATTTAATGTTCCGTTCAACGGAAATCAAAACCACCCATCTTTTAGCGAAGAAAACATTAAAAATGTTTCATTATTTTTAAATCGAAAGATAAAAATAATGAATCATGATTTTGCAGAAGTATTAAATGAAGCAAAAAAGGGAGATTTTATTTTTATTGATAGTCCTTATGATGTAGTAGGCGATGCAATATTTGTAGCATATAATAAAACAGGATTCACCAAAGATGATCATATTCGACTTTCAGAAGAAGTTAAAAAATTAGATAAAAAAGGATGTCTGTTTATGATTACAAATCATAATACACCCTTAATAAATCAGTTATATAAAGGATTTAACAAAGAGGTAATAGTTGTTAAAAGAATGATAAACAGGGATAAAAACAAAAGAACAGGGGAAGAAATTATTATTACTAATTATTAATATGACTAATATTGAAGAGTTTAAAAGCAGTTTGTTAGTGACTAACAGAAATTTTTTATTTTTTACAAATTGAGATAACGTTTTGAGAATAGATAAGTATAAGTTTTTGTTAGAAAAAATGGAAGTTTTAGTTCAAAACCCTAATTTTGATGAAGTTTTTAAGCAACTTTTAAATAATAATTCAAACATTCTTTCAGTTTTTCCTCTTTTATTAGCATTAAGTAAAAATGAAAGAGAACAACTTTCTAAAAACAAGACTTTTAAAATTATAGATGATTTTGATTTTATAAAAGAATATAGTTTTAATGAAAAGATAACATTAACAGACAGCAAAATAGATGAATACCTTGAATTGTTTAACAAAACAGGATTAAAAAATCTTTTCCTGAATTTCCCACTTTAATGTATTAAAAAATCGTTTAAGCCTTAAACATAGGC
>NZ_JBTHHJ010000012.1:0-37139 GCF_054353855.1 Mycoplasma sp. 4423 | reverse complement strand
AAAAATCTCCCATCTTTTCACTTCCCTAGACTCTTACCTTTCACTTCATCAGCGTCAGTTACAAATAATTAAAAACATTAAGAAAAAATTATTAGAAAGGATGTTTATATAATGGAAAAATTTAATAATGAACTTGAATTTGAAAAATCTTTAATACAAAAACTTAAGAACTACGGATGAAATAACGAAAAAATCCAAAACTCAAATATTAAGGATACCCTAGAAAATATTTCAACTAAAGACTTAGAAGAAAACTGAAGAAATATTTTATTCGAAATAAATAAAGCCACTCTTAAAAATGTTCCCTTAGATAATGATGAATTCGATGAATTAAAAAACATTATCTTTAAATCAAGTTATAAAATCAAAGACTTTTTTGCTTTTTTACAAGGTGAAACAGTATCAATAAAAAGAACCAATCCAGAACTTTCAGAAGAGGATAAAAAAGAATCAGTTAACCTTAAAATATTCAGTAATAAAGAAATAAGAGGTGGAGATACTATCTATCAAACTGCTAGACAAATTAATATCGAAGGTGTTAGAAAAAGAATTGATGTTTTATTATTAATAAACGGATTACCTTTATTTTGTCTTGAATTGAAGCAAATTGCATCAGGAATTCAAGATGCTAAACATCAACTTATTAATTACGGAAAAGCAGGAGTATTTAATACAGGTGTATTAAATTTTGTACAAGTTATTGTTGCAATGACTGAAAATAATATGGAGTATGCAGCAAGAGTTGATGATTTTTATGAATTCGATATTAATTCATTTAGATATTGAAAAAATCATAACAACCAAATTGTTCATCAACTAGATGAAATAATTAGTTTGTTCTTTAAAATACCAGAAGCACATAATCTTATTTCAAATGGAACAATTATTAAAGATAACAAGTTGTTTATAACTCGTAATTACCAATTTTATGCTATTCGTTCTATTTTGGACCAAATTGAAAAAATTAAGTCAACAAAAGATAATAAATGTGGATTTATTTGACATACAACCGGATCAGGAAAAACTTTAACCAGTTTTCAAACAGCAAACGTGTTATTGAAGCGAAAAATTGTTTCAACTGTTATTTTTGTAGTTGATCGGATCGATTTAAACCAACAAAGTTTCAATGAATTTTCTAATTTTTCTAAAAGTAGTGAAGATAAAATAAAAGTAGAAAATACATCTAAGATTTCACACTTAGAAAAAGAGCTTAAGAAGATTTCACAAAAAAGTAATATGTTCGCTACTATTATTATTACATCAATTCAAAAACTCTCAAAAATTACAAAAAACTATTTTTCAGATAAAGATAAAATTGCTTTAATCTTCGATGAAGCACATCGCAGTGTTTATGGAGAAATGATTGCAAAAATACAAGAAGTATTTACCAATGGAATCTTTATCGGTTTTACTGGAACACCGATTCAAGATGCAAATCAAAAAAATGATTTAACAACTGAACAGGTTTTTGGTAAACAACTACATCAATATACCATCAAAGATGGATTAGAAGATGGAAATGTATTAAGATTTTACAATCACTATATCGATTTTAAACAAAAATACTTACCTATGTTTTTCTATAACTGTGTTGTAGCTAATAAAAATAATCCAAATAAAAAATTCTCTGCTAATGAAATAGAATTATTAATTGAAAATAAAGAAATATCTGCAAAGGATGTGAAGATTTGAAATTTAATCAAACATAAAGGTAATCTGCAAAATAAAGATGATACCCTAACAATTGAAGAATGATTAAAAGATAAAGGTTACTATGATAACAAATATTTTAAAATGTTAGTTGCTCATGATATACTAAAAAATTGAAACAGTACTAGTGGTAATCGTAAATACTCTGCTATTTTAGCTACCAAAAGCATTAAGGATGCTATTGAGTATTTTAAAATTTTTCAAAAACTCAAGAAAAAATATGATAACTATGTTGAGAAATTTAAGGTAACGGCTCTTTTTGATCCCAATCTTGACTCCTCTGAACAAGTATATGGACAAAATAATAACGAAATAATTAAAAAGTTCGCTATCAAATTTATCCAGGAACCTAAAAACTATATATATGAATTTAAAGAACTTATCAATGCCGTTGCTAAAACAAAATATACAGATAAAGAATTAGAAAAGATGAATGATGAGTTAAATTCACAATACCAAGAAAACAATTGAAATGATCCTAATGATATTACATACTATATTAAAAACAAACTCAACTTTAATTCCGACAAAGAAAAAGCTTTGAATGAAATTTATCAAAAGTTTGAACAAGATTATAAAAATAACAATCTTGTTCAAACCAGCAATTTAAAAGATAATTTTAAAATAGTTGTTTCTGATATTTTCAAAAAAAGAGATCCGAATAAAAAGGTGGTTTTGGATTTATTAATTGTAGTAAACCAAATGCTTACTGGTTATGATTCGAAATACATTAATACTGTTTTCTTTGATAAAATCCAAGAAAACGAACAACTTATTCAATCTATGTCACGGACAAACCGCTTAGATAATAATGATAAACCATTTGGTTCTATATACTTCTACCGTCAACCTGAAATAATGAAAATTAATTTAGAAAATGCTCTTAAAATATATTCAGGTGTAAAAGAAGAAGATATAAGTTATGATAAAGAGGATGTTTTATTAGAAGCAGTTAAAAAAGATTATGCACATATTTTTGGTATTTTTTCACAATGAAATGAACCTACCTTTGCACAAGTTCCGTTTTTTGATTTAAAAAATCCTGATGAAACTTTAAGAACTCAATTAAGAAGTTTTATCAAACATTATGCACAAATGCGAAAAAACATTACTGCATTATCAATTTTAAGAGTCGATGTTTATGATAAGCTAAAAGGTATAATCAATAAAAATAATATCGATAAATTATCATTGAGATTTAAAGAAATTGATCGTAGTGTGCTAAAAAGCACATCGATAAACAAAAATGAACTTGAAGATTTAACATTAAACGAATCCGATATAGAATGAGCATCAAATGCTAATGTATATGAGCAAATTATAGATTGAAAGTATTTTGATAAATACTTCCTTAATCATAATTACAAAAAACAAAATGAATATGATAAATATCTAAAAAACGAAGAATCCAAATTTAACGAAACACTAGCATATCTTGATCCAGAAACAAAAGGGATAATCTTAAAAATTAAAAACATGTTTGATAGTGGACTTCTTAATACAGAGATAATTAAACTGCAAGGAACAGAAGGTCTTGCTAATTCAATTAAAAGCAAAGAAATTAGAGACAAAAAACAAGCATTCAAGGATACTTATCATATATCAAAAGATAATAAAATTGAACGCATCTTTGATGAATTATGAGATCTAGAAGAATCTAGATGAAGCGAAAATGGTAGATTGGGTAAAATCTACGAACATATCAAAAAAATAGACTCTCCAGAATTTGAAAAATATATAAAAAACAAGCAAGGAAACTTTAGGGCATACAATATACAAGCACAGTTCCGTGAAGACTTAAAAAGCAAGAAAATTGATTAAAACACCAGATAAGGTGTTTTTTGTATGTTGCTTGTTTGTTGTTTCATTATTCACCTTGATTCTATGAATAAAGTCCTATAACTGATGTATTATCTTGCAAGCATCAATAAAATATGCTTAGCACAAATTAATTGCACTAAGCATATCTTATACATTTGAAAGAACCTCAAAACCTCATCTGGTTCATTGAACATATAATATTTTTAAACCTTTAGCATTCTTTTGATAAAAGTCTTCAAAGTATTGCTTGGTAAAAAAGAAAGTTCTTCCATAATATAAATTTTTTATTGTCTTTATGTTAAAACGAATGATAAGATTTTCAATGATTTGATAGTCTATATAATCTTGTTCATCCATCTTTTCAACTTTATTGCGATGTAATTGAAAGTCAAAACCACGAATTCGCATTAGCTTATTAAACAAATAAAAATCCTTATCAGAATTAAATGAAAAAATAATATTAGTGTTTTCTCATTGATTATATTTAATAATATCCTCTAAAGATTTAGCATGTTTGATAACAAAATTACGTGACTTTGGTGTCAAAACTTTTCATATCGGAGGAACAACTCAGTATCCGTTTTCCATATGATTAATTTTTATATATTTAACTTTCATTCTTATTCCAACATATTTAAAAAGTTTGCTATCCCTTGTTCATCATGTGAATTTGTGATAAATGTTGCTTTTGATTTAACTTCATCTCGGGCTTGACCCATTGCGACTGAATATTTAGCAATCTCAAACATCGAAACATCATTATCTTCATCACCAAATACCAATGTTTTATTTAAATCGATGTTATATTTATCTGCTAATATTTGCAAACTTCTTCCCTTAGAATTATTGATGGGCATAATATCATAAACATGTACTTGCGAGTTGATAATATATACATTGTCTATCTTAGAAATTTTCATTGCTGAAATATCAGTATTTTCGGCTGTACTATCACGCTTGATAACTAAGAATTTTAAAATATCTTGCTCATCTGTGTTAAAGTTTGGATTTTGATGATTTAAATCATAATAGTCGAATGCAAATTGATTTTCTTTTCTTCGTTTAGCAATTGTCTCTTCTAATCAAGCAAATCAACTTGGTTTGCTTGCATTTTTATGAAAACCATAAATTTGATTACATGTATACACCAAAAATACTACACCTGATGCTATCAATGCTTCAAAAACTGCCTTAGCAGATGCTTTATTTATAGGATTTTTATAAACAATTTGATCATTTTGAAAATCGTAAATAAGTGAACCATTGCAGCAAATTGCAGGATAATCGCAATCTAAATTAAAAAACTCTTCTTTAGCTAAATAATGTGGTCTTCCTGTGATAACTGAGTATTTTTTACCAAGACTTCGCATTCTCTGGATGCCTTGATATGATTGTGGTGTAATATTTTTGTGTGAATCAAGTAAGGTTCCATCTAAATCAAAAAACAAATACTCAAAATCACTATTTTTTAATTTGTCCATAATATGCATTTGGTCCATGTTTGCGAAAGTGATGCTTGTTTTGTAAAGTCTGATTTGCAGGACCTTTATCGGGAACTAAAATTAAAGTGTGTAATGCCATTTTAGCAACTTCTTCCAAGGTAAGTGCTAAATTAACTGCATCTTTTGGATTTTTAATCGATCAAACAAATGGACCATGCTCTTTAACCAAGGTCGCACTAGTAGATTGAAAACTTATGTTGTTTTTAGTGAAATGTTCGATGATAACTAACCCTGTATTATGCTCATATGCACCATTTATTTCATCATCTGTTAGTTCTCGGGTGCAAGGAACGGAACCATAAAAATTATCAGCATGAGTAGTTCCAAAACACTTAATTTCCTTACCTGCTTGTGCAAAACCAACAGCATAAGGTGAATGGGTGTGAACGATACCTTTGATATTCTTATTTGCTTTATATAATAAAGTATGAGTAGGAGTATCTGATGATGGATTAAGTTTAGAATCTATTACATTATTATCCATATCAACCACTACCATATCATCGGCACTCATAGTTTCATATGAAACACCCGATGGCTTGATTACCATATATTTGCGATCTTCTGTTATTCCCGAAACATTTCCTCAGGTATGAATTGCGAGCTTATATTGATATAATAACATATTAGCTTGATAAACTTCTTGTTTAAGTTTTTGAATTTCGGCTTTATTCACCATTTGCTTCCTTTCATTGCATTTGATAAAATACTTTTGCTTGTTTTAGCAATTCAATGTTTTCTGCAGCAGTTTCATCTGGGTGGTTTTTTGATCACATTTCAATTAAAATCGGAACATTTAAATTGTTTTTAGTTAACTGCTTCAATGAATGTACAAAATCAACACTTCCTTGTCCTCATGGAACTTCTTTGAATTTATTTGGTAAGGTGTCTTTAAAATGAAAACCAACGATTTTATCTGCACCCAAAAAGATTTCATTTTCTATATCTTTGGTAAATTGATTTAAGTTTCCTAAATCAGGATATATATAAAAATTAGGTGCATCGATTTGTTTTAAGAATGCTAAACATTTTGAAATAGTTCCTGCAAATGGTGTATCCATTGTTTCAAAAGCAACTGTTACAGAATATTTTGATGCAAGTTTAGCAACCTTTTTCATCCCTTCGATAAATCATTGCTTGGTTTGTTCATCCGAATCTTCATAATAAACATCGTAGGCAGCTAATTGAATAGTTCGAATACCAAGTTTTTTAGCCAAAATTAATGCTTTTTCCATTATCAGCAAGGCATGTTCACGAATTTTTAAATCATGTGATCCGAAAGGAAATTTACGGTGTGCTGACAAACACATTGAATTAAAATAAAAATCCTTTTCAATCAAAAGTTTTCTTAATTCATTGATTTGTGCATTATTTCAATCTAATCTTTCAAGACGAAAATCTGATTCATCAACACTGAATTCAATAAAATCAAATCCTGCTGCCTTGGCAATATCGATTTTTTGACTTCAATCAAATTTATTATTGATTGCTTTTTCATAAATGCCTAAAAAACGGGTTTTAGTTTCAGTATTTTTTAAATTCATCTTTGAATTCCTTTGCTGCTTGCTGTGGATCTTCAGCATCGCGGATTGATCTTCCAGCAATGAATATGTATACTGGAATATCTTTAAAGAGTTTAATATCTTCAACTGTTACCCCCCCTGTAACAGTTACTTTAAACCCCATATTAGCAAGTTTTGCGACTGTATCAATGTCTTTTTGACCTCATTTAACTCCAGCAGCTTGAGCATCGCGGGCACGGTGTCAAACGATTTGTGTAACACCTGATGCTTGTCATGCCTCAACTTGATCCCATCTGAAGTTAGTAGTCATTTCAACTTGTATTTCTTTTTTAGTATCGAAAGTTTGTGAATATTTAACTAAATCAGCCATTGTTGCATTTTCAGCAGCACATATTGCAGTTGTAAAGTCTGCGCCTAATTCGAAGAACATTTTTGCAAATACTCTTCCTGCATCAGCAATTTTTCCATCAGCGACAATAATTTTATCTGGGAATGCTTTTTTGATTTCTGAAATAGCTTTTTTTCCTTTGGAAGCTAATAAAATAGTTCCAACTTCGATTACATCTATGTATTTTGCAGCTTTTGATGCTGACTCGATTGCTTCTTTAATTGTTAAGTTATCTAATGCGATTTGTAGTAGTGGTAATGCCATATTTTCCTTTATGCTTGTGCATCTATTTTGCTAATAATATCGATGACTTCTTGATTACTTTTTGCATTTATAATTGCTTCAATATTTGAATCTTGTTCAAAAATTCTAACAATTTGTGGTAATGCTTCTGATGTATGAACATCAGCTGATGTTGCTGCTAAAGCAACTAATAATGAAACTGGACGCTCGTCGTTTTCAAAGTAAACTGGTTGTTTTAAGGTTACTAATGAAAATGAATTTTGTAAAACTCCAGCTTCGCTTTGGGCATGAGGAATTGCAAGATGATTTGCAATAATATAATATGGTCCATATTTCAAGGTACTTTCAATTACAGCATCGTAGTATCTTGGTTCAACAAGCTTTTTATCAATTAAAGGTTTAATTGATAAATAAACTGCTTCTTTTCAGTCTTTTGCTTGTAAACCTACATTAACTGTTTGATATTTTTTAAGTATTTCTAATAAATTAATTTTTTCCATAATTATAAACCTAGTGCTTTTTTAAGAGCTTCTCTAATTTCGTTTTCATCCATTAAGTTTGTAACACCAACAATTTTTGCACGTTGGTTGTGATTAAACATTTCTGAAAGATGTTTTGATGAAATAATAATATCTACAGAATTTGTCATTCCGGTTGATTGACCCATTGATAAAGCATCAACAGTTGCGCTTACTCCAAGTTCTTTCATAATTTTTTGAACTTTAAGTTTAATTATCATGCTAGTTCCCATTCCATTACCACATGCTGCGATAATTTTAAGTGTTTCCATAAGTATCTCCTAAATAATATAATAATATGTTTTTTACCTATATCATAGATAAAAAGATGTTTTTTTGAAAAAAGATTAGCACAAGGCTAATCTTAGTAAATTAGCTGTTAACTAATTTTGGTTGTAACTTAAGTATTTTTTGTAAAAATGTTTTTTTGGTTTGTGATCCATTATCTACAATTTGTCCTAATGCCAATAATCCAATTATTGCTAATATAACTAAAATTCAGGCAAGGATGAAATTATATGAAGAAATTCACATTAATAAACCAAAGAATAAGTTTCAGTCTGCCATACCAATATAACCATTTGCAACAGGTGAAACAAAACCACTTTTATCTATACCATCAGCAAATTGTGAGTGTTGTGTAATAATTGATTGGTATGAATTATCAATTGCTCTTGTCGCAATCGAAATAATTACAATTTCCAAGAAACCAAAGATTCCAGGAAGAAGTAATGCGGCTCTTCATCCACCTGATGCATTTGCATATACACCTAATGATCCTGAATTAAAGAATAAGGTGATAAATAATGGTATTGCAATATTAAAGAATTTTTGGTTTGGAATTGCTGACAATCCACCAATAATTGCTACTGCGATAAATTGCCCAATTACCCCTGAAATAAATCCAAATGTAACAGAGTTGATTGAAAATCCATAAACTGCAGCTACATCGACAGCTACAACTGCACCAGGAATTATTTTTTCACTAATTCCATGGAATGATTGTTGTAGTTCTGTAATGAACATTCTAACCCCAGTAATAATTGCAACTAATGATGCAACTATTTTCAATGCTCCACCAAGGATATTTAATCCAAAGTTAGCACCACCAAATGAATTGTTTCATATTGCATAATTTGAGGTAAATTTAATGTGATCTGGAGCGATAACACTAAACGGATTAACAGATAACAATACAATAAATAATACTAAGAATAATAGCAAGATAATAATTGTTTGTGTGAAAATGTTATCTTCAAAGATTTTAAGGTATGAAGGAAGTTTTTTGTTTTCAGCTGAATCTTCTTTTTTACCAAAAAATCTACCTAATTTATATGTTGTAGCGATTGCAAGCATTTGTTGGTGTCCAACTGCAAAACCTGCATTTTGTGTTACAGCATTTGTTCCTTTTACAGTTGATGCAGAACCAACTGCTCAGTAAATTCCTAAGAAAATACCTGACATAATTATAATTCCTGCTTGTTCACCTGCCGATAAAGCACCTGTAAAGATACGCATATCTTGGAATAAGATAATGTATAAAATGGTTGTAACAACAGCTGATTGTTGAATCATAACATGTCCTGTTATCATTAAACTATTTGTGTTTGTTCATCTTTTTAATGCTACCATAACAATATTTACAGCAAATCCAAGGATGAATGCAAATGAGATTAATGAAACATAATTATTTCCTAAGAAAGCTTTTTCAAAGAATGTATTTGAACTTGCTAATGCAAAATACGGATCTAATGGTACGATTCCTGCACCTTGACCTATATTTTTAACTCCTTCAAATACGGGTTTAGCTAAGGAAACTAAGGTTCCTGAACCAATTTGTAATAAGATAAATCCAATAACGGTTTTTAAAAATCCGATTACTGATTCACGAAAACCTCTTCCGATGGTTAGATAACCTACAAATGTAAGCGAACCTAATAACAATGCAGGTTGCTTAAAGAAGTTATCCATATAAACTTTGTTAAACATGAAAAGGAAGGCATCACCAGCAGCTTTTGGTGTTCATGGTAACACCTTTGGATCATTTGGTTGTGCTGATTTAACCAACATTGATACTAAAATAATGAAAACATTGATTAAAGCAAATATTGATCACCCAATGATTAATCCTTTCCTTTTCTTAGAGTCAATTTTTTTAATCATATTTGTCCTTAAATAAGGTTATTTTACTTTTAATAGTTTTTTTAATTCTAAGACTCTAGGATTTACTTTAGTAACATCGTATTTTCTTGGTTCATCAAAAGCCAAGATTTCTGCTGGGTTGTTTACTAACATATCTTGAATTGCTTCTTCGCTAACTCCAACTTGTTTAAGAAGCGGAATAA
Source organism: Mycoplasma sp. 4423 (assembly GCF_054353855.1). Taxonomy (NCBI): domain Bacteria; kingdom Bacillati; phylum Mycoplasmatota; class Mollicutes; order Mycoplasmatales; family Mycoplasmataceae; genus Mycoplasma; species Mycoplasma sp. 4423. The sequence goes on along the minus strand of NZ_JBTHHJ010000012.1, from coordinate 27,089 downwards.
ATCTATCGAATAAGTATCCGAGACCAAAAGTTTCTTTACCTCTTTCGGCACCATAGTGTCTTTGATATAACACTCTACCAGCATCTAATGCAAGTGTAATGTGTTTTTGATACCCCTTGTCAACTAAATATTTGATGTTTTCTGCTAATGTTAAATCTGTGTAATATTTAACTCTATCAGGTCCATCAAAACATAAAGTTACCCCAAGTTCTGAAATAATTTTCTCATAGTAAAGTCTGTCAGGATTTTTATTTAAATGTGATAATTGAATTTTTCTCGGATTTGCTCCAAAATCAATTAAATGTTGTGCGGCTTCATATGCCATAGTTCCTAATTGTGTATGTACTAAAATTGGAGCTCCGGTCTCGATACTTGAACGAGCTGCAACCTCTAATGATTTAAGTTCAAGTCTATCAATAGCAGCATATCCTGTACCTGCTTTAATAATTCCTGCCTTTGCATTAGATCTTTTTACAACTGGTCCACTGTAGTTGTATTCATCCATACCAACTTCAATTTCTGCTTTAACCATTTCAACGATATCGTCAATTGGTGCTAAAGCTAATCATGAAGCTCCCTTATCATAAAATGCTGCTTTATGAAAACCAGTAGCCATAATAATATGAGCTTTGTTTTTTAAAGCATTTGCTATTTCTAGCATCTTATGAACATCTCTACCTACATTGGGTGGGTCCATAGTAACCATACTTTTACCACCTTTTGCAATGTATTCATCCATTTCTTTTAATGCTGCATCGACTGAGAGCATAACAAAGTCAGGATGTTCGTGTGCTTCAGGACCATAATTTTTAATTAAATGATCATGGCAATCCACAACACCTAATTCTTTAGGATCAATATCACCTAAAACTGTTCTTGCGAATTTTTTCATTTATTCTCCTTTTAATATTATGAAATGTATTTTTATCATAAAACATTTTTTCATTTATTCTTGTAAAATATATTTATTTTAGTTTAAATATATCTAAATACGGAAAAAATTGCGTATTTTTTCCATAAATTATTAAATTCTTGATAAAGCATATTTAAAAAATTTACAAAATAAAAAAATAAATTTTTATTTTGTAGTACTGTAAAAGTAATAAATTTCGTTTTCAACTGTATATAAGGGAGAAAAGTTAGATAAAATTTGTAAATTATGTTCCTAAAATATATAAGTTTTTATCTTTATTTATGAAATTGATTTCATAAATAAAGATAATTTATTCATTTTTTCTTTTTTTAATTCCTAAACTGATGACAAACTTACACAAGATAACAACTACATCAACAAACAAATACAATTTATAAGTGTAAAATAAATATTTTGATATAATCAAAACCAGAAAGGAAATAAATGGTAAAAGTAGAAAATACAAGAAATTCATCAATGCTTTTAAAAGCTGTTTTTAAAGGTGACAGTTATCCAAAAACCTTAATTGAAAAAGAATCGGTTGTAACTGAATACTTTGACAGCAATGAAGCATTAGTTTATTTTGGAACAGAAGAAAAATATGACTATAATGTAGTCTCAAAATTCGCTAAGGGATTATTCGCATCACAAGTTCGCAACTTACAAATTGATCTCGATTCATTTGTTCGTGGAAAGGTTTGTATCCCTTGTGTTGTAGATGCGTTTACAAATGCATATAAATATGTAAATGCAGATATTTACAATGCAAAAACTTCTAAAAAACCAGAAAAATTTGCAGTAAGTTTTTTATCAACAACAGAGCCACAAAGATATGAACACAAACTTTATAGCGCAAATGTTTTAGCAGATGCAGTTAATTACGCAAGAAACTTACAAATTATGCCACCTAACATTTGTAACTCTGAATATTTAGCTAAAACTATTGTTGAAGATTTAACTAAATATGACAATTTAAAAGTAACAGTATTAAACAAAGCACAAATCCAAGAACTTGGAATGGGATTACTTCTTTCTGTTAATCGTGGAAGTATGTATGAACCTAGAGTTGTTGTGATTGAATATAACGGGAATCCAGATTCAAAAGCCAAAACAGTTTATGTAGGAAAAGGAATTACCTTTGATTCAGGTGGATATTCACTAAAGCCAAGTCGTTCAATGCTTGGAATGAAATTTGATATGTCTGGTTCTGTATTTGTAGCAAGTGCATTGAAAGCAATCGCTCAATTAAAACCTAAAACCAATGTTGCTGCTGTAATGTGTATTACAGATAACCGAGTAAATGGTGATGCATCATTACCTGATTCGGTATGAACCAGTATGAATGGAAAAACTGTTGAAATCAATAATACCGATGCTGAGGGAAGATTAGTAATGGCAGATGGGTTAACATATGCAGTTAGAAATCTGAAAGCAACAAGACTTGTGGATGTTGCAACTTTAACTGGAGCAATCCTTGTTTCGCTCGGAAGTACCTATACCGGAGTTTGAGCAACAACTGATAAAGCATGAGATGATTTAAAGGATGCGGCAGAATCTCAACATGAACTAGTATGAAGAATGCCTCTTGATGAAGCATTTGCTAAGGAAATTAAAAATTCAGTTGTAGCTGACCTTAAAAACACTGACTTATCTGGTGCAGGTGGTGGAAGTTGTTCAGCAGCAATGTTTTTAAAAGAATTTACCGAAGGGATTGAATATATTCATTTAGATGTTGCTGGGACAGCAGAACAAGGTGGAAAACCAACTGGTGCAATGGTTAAAACATTAGTTCAACTAGCGCTTAATGCAACTGAGTAATTAAAAAACCATCAATTATGATGGTTTTATTTTGCTCTATATAAAAAGTATAAAAAAATGGCGATCACGAGAGGATTCGAACCTCTGACCACAAGCTTAGAAGGCTCGTGCTCTGTCCATCTGAGCTACGCGACCACTAGTATTTATTTTATCATAATTTGATTGTAATTTAAATTATTTGATTATATTTTATAATTTTTTGTTCATGTTTTTTCAGCTATTTTCATAATTATTATTTTTCTTCTCTTTTCAATAATTCTTATTATATTGAATATCATTTTTAATACAAAATAATTATGTGTATAAACATAATTATAATTGAAAATTAATATATCAAAGCATACTTCTAATATTTATGATAACTTATTGTTGATACACAATATAATTAGCGTCAATTATGAATGAATATAAAATATCTTGATGAAAATGAAAATGTAAGTATTAACCAAAATATCTCAAACGATAATAAAATTGAGTTTTATGAATATCTAAAAGATTTATATCTAAATACCACTAATAAACCATAATCATCTATAATAAAAATAGCATAATTTCTGCTATTTTACATGCACAATAATTTGTCAAATAATTATTCCTACAATTACGATTAAAAGCAAAATTGAAATAATTGAAATTACATATATTCAAGTATTTCTACGATATTTTTTTATTGCTTCTTTAGGTAATGTATTTTCTTTAATAATTGAATTTACTAATGTAGTATATTGAAGATCTATTTTATCTTTGGTGTCTGTATTTATATTTGTTTGTTTTTTACTCATTTTTTTCTAATTCTACCATCACAGATACTGCAAATGCTTCTGGACCAGTATGTGCTGCAATAGGTAATGGAGTTGTTATTTGTGTGCTTGCCTTAATAAATTGATCAGATGTAATTGCTTGATTAACTTCATCATTAACACCTGAAATTAAATCTACATAATATTTAGCATTTTTATCTATGTTTTTTAAACTATCTATAAACTCATTAACTAAATCAAATGCCTTAGCAGTAGCATTTTTAAAGTTTCATTTTGTTGCCACTGATTTAACTTTACCTTCTTCGTTATAGCTTAATACAGGGTATACTTTTAATTTAGATAAAAGAAATTTTTTAATACCAGACAACCTACCACCATTAATTAAATATTCTAAACGATAAGGAACAATAAATGTTCTTGATGTTTCATTAATATTATTTAATGTTTCAAAAAGTTGGTTAATGCTCGCACCGTTTTCATACATTTTTTTAAGATGTGCAACTGTTCGAACAATTTGATTGCCAAACAAGTGATTTTCCATTATATGCACATTTGACAGTTCCATTGAAATACTACGAGCTTGCATAAAAGTGTTAGATAAATGCTGTGAGATACCTAAATAAATCACATCATCATAGTTTTTTGCTGCATCTTGAATGATTCGAGTCATCTTGTCTATTTTTGGTAATGAAGTTTTAATTTTAGATGTAACCGATATCTTTTTTAGTATTTCTAGATTTGATACATATCCATCCTCAAAACTTTCTCCATCGATTTCTACTTGTAAAGGTAAAAATTTATAACCTAGTTCATCTGCTTGTGCAACTGATAAACCAGAAAAAGAATCTACTATTATTCCCAATCTTTTCATATGATAATTATATTTAAAAAATATAAAGATATAAAAACAAATTTAAAAATTTTGAGCAAATGAAATATGAATAAATTTATGATAAAAATATATAATATCAAAGATGAAATTTAGTGAGCAGAAAATCAAAAATTGACATTCTTTTTATTATAACGAAGGAATTGAAATAATTTCACTTCCTGATTTTTTCAATCATATAAGGCTTGCTAATTCTAATCCTGAATATAAAGTAAAAGCAACTAATTTAGGTATCGAATTTAACTGTGATAATCCTTTTTCAATGCATTGTTTTAACATATATACACTAATAGCAATTACCAAGAGTTTGTTGATAAATATTAAAAAGCGCAATAAAACTCTTTTGTTAGGACACTCTGAAGGTATTGATGCAAAAATATATGAGTTATTTAAGCGATCTTTTTCACATAAAAGCATAAAGCTACTCGAATATAATACTAATGTTATAAATGAATTTATTATTATAAACACAACATTAGGTATTGATGTTGATTATTATATTTATTTATATAAAAATCCATTTAATAATAATTACTACATTAAAATTTATCATGTTTTATTTTTAATTTCTGTAAACGAACAAAAGCAACTGTTAAATAATGTTTTTGAATTTGATAAACAAATTATATTGCATAATTTTTATAATTTGTTTATCTTAAAAATAGATAAATTTTTATCTTTTTACAAATTAAAACTTGAAAATCAAAAACATCTTTTCCTTGAAAATCAAATTGATCGCAATAATTTAAATATTAAAATTGCTATAAACAATCCTGCTGATAACAATATCTTACAGAGTTTGCTAAATTCGCTAGGTTTTAATGTAAAAGAAGCTTCAAATCTAAGAATCCAAGAACGAAGTAAAAATTTATTTTGAATTTTTTTTAAATGAAACCTTTTTTCCTATCAAAAATCTAAAACTGATTTTCTAATTACTTCTGATAAAAAAAATCGTTATAATTTTTTTTTCAATATTAATGACAGATATATAAAAATAAATAACGAAGAATTAATTTATTTTTATATTAACTATTTCTTTTTACAGTGAAAGAATGAAAATAAACTTCAGCAAAATAAGGTTATAATAACACATAGTGTTAGTAAAAATATCATTAATTTATTAAATAACTTTAATATTCCTTATGAATTTGCTGAAAAATCTGATACTAAAAATGTTTTATTTGCTAATATTTTAGAACATTTTGGTGCAAATAATAATCAAGCATTAGAATTTAGTAATTTACAGTTCATTATCAATATTTGTCAGATGTTGCTTTCTTATAAAAATAACAATAATTTACTTGATTATAAATACTTGAAGATGCGTAATTATTTTAAAAATACTATATATATAGTTAAAAAAATCAAAATACCTTTTTTTAAATCAACTAATCTTGCTACATTTTTTCAAGTAAATCAATCCATATCAAGAAATTATCGAATATCTAAAATGGAACAACTAAATGCATATAACACCTATAGTTATGAATTTTTAAACCTTGAAATCCAAAATAAAAAGCAGCAAGTTTTCAATATCTGCATATATTATGATTTTAATCGAGAAAGTTTGATATTTAAGCAAGAACATAATTTTGAATACACACAAATTGAATATTATTTAAATAAATTTAAAGGTTCGCATCTAAACAACATAATCATTAAATATGTAAAGAAATATCTTAACAAACAAAATTAAAGTAAAATATAATAAAGGAGAAATATGATTTCTAAAGTAAAGGGAACAAAGGATTATGATATTGTAGAATATCAAATTAAAGACTTAGTAAACTTGGTATTTTCAGATATATGTGCAAATTATGGTTTTAAAATGATTGAAACACCAGTACTTGAAACATCTGAATTATTTAAACGTTCTGTTAATGAATCAGAAATTGCTAAAAAAGAAATGTATGAATTTTTAGATAAATCGAATCGTTCATTATGTTTGCGTCCTGAAGGAACTGCATCTTTTGTGCGTGCTTTTATTGAAAATAAGTGATATACATTAGTAAACGAAAAATTCGCATACAATATGCCAATGTTTCGCTACGAACAACCACAAAAAGGACGCTATCGACAGTTTTATCAAGCAGGGATTGAATTTGTTGGTCCTAAATCATATTTAAAAGACTTCTTAGTTGTGCAAGTTGCTATTGATATTTTAGAAGCATTAGATATAAAATATGTGCTTAAAATTAACTCAATTGGAGATAAACAAACTAGAGCAAATTATGAAAATGCCTTAACTGAATTTTTAACAAAATACCAATCTCAATTAAGCGAGATTTCGCAGCAGCGTCTTAAAGATAAAAAAGTTCTTAGAATTTTAGATGACAAAGTCGATTCTAAACTACCTTTTATGCATAAAGCTCCAAATATTCAAGATTATCTAAGTAAAGAATCGAAGTTATATTTTGAAGAAATTAAAGGTATGCTAGATTTTTATGAGATTGAATATCATATTGCACCTGGACTTGTAAGAGGACTAGATTACTATGATGAATTTGTTTTTGAAATAACAGTAAAATCCGATAAAGCAGGTTCTCAGGACACATTAATCGGTGGTGGTCGTTATTCAAATTTAGTCGCTGAATTAGGTGGTCCAGATGTATCAAGTGTTGGTTTCGGATTTGGAATAGATCGTTGCATTGAATTAATTCGAGAAAATATTATTAAAAATACAGAACCGTTACAACAAATGCAAAATCAAAAAGTCGATATTTATTTTGCTGCATCAGTAAGCAACGTAAATCTAGAAAAACTTTTTCATTTAGCTCACTACGATTTAAATGGATTAACTAATTTTTATCATATGGATTTTCATCTAATGAAATCCAAAAAAATATATGAAAAAGCAAAAAAATTAAATGCAGTTTTTTTAATTACAGATGACAAATTACTACCTCATAACTCTTTTTATATCAAAAATCTTATAACAGGTGATAAAATGCAATTTTATTTAAATAGTGATGGTGTTATTGATTTACTTAAATTTATCAATGATGCAGATGTTTTTGAACCCGAAGTAGTGAGTGATTTTATTGCTCAATATGAAAGTGAAGTATAGTATGAATAAGACAATTAAAAATAATGAGTTAAATATCCACAATATAGGACAGCAAGTAACTTTATATGGTTGAGTTGCAAATAAACGTCGTTTTGGTGAATTAAATTTTGTTGATTTACGTGATAAATACGGTATTACTCAACTGGTTTTCAATCAAGCAATTAACTTTGCAAAAGAAAGTGTTTTAGAAATTACAGGACAAGTTGTTAAACGTAAAGATCCAAATCTTCAAATACCAACAGGGCAAATAGAAGTAGTGGTTTCAGAATATAAAGTTTTATCAACTGCAAAAGAATTACCATTTCAAATCCGAGATGATATCGATGTCAAAGAAGAAATTCGCCTCAAACATAGGTTTTTAGATTTACGGAGACCAATAATGCAAAAAACAATCGCTTTAAGAAATAAAGTGATTTTTGCGATGCGAGAATATTTGCAAAATAACGAATTTTTAGAAATTGAAACACCTATTCTATCTAAAGCAACCCCTGAAGGGGCACGCGATTTTTTAGTTCCCACACGTGATTTAAATTCTTTTTATGCACTGCCACAATCACCACAGCTATTTAAACAACTGTTAATGATTTCGGGTTTTGAAAGATATTTTCAAATTGCTAGATGTTTTCGTGATGAAGATTCGAGAAAAGATCGACAACCAGAATTTACCCAGTTGGATATAGAAACATCTTTTTTGGATGTTGAAATTTTTCAAAGCAAGGTTGAAGAAATGTTTCAATATTTAATGAAGAAAGTTATGAATGTTGATATTAAAATACCATTCGATCGTGTCAGTTATGATGATTGCATCAGAAATTATGGTAGTGATAAGCCGGATTTTCGATATGAGCAAAAAATAGTTGATATTAATAGTTTTTGTAATAATTCTAATTTTGATATCATAAAAAATGCTCCTGCAAAAAGACTCTTGAAAATAAATGAAATACTAAACAAAAAACAACTTAAAACATTAGAAGAGATCGCAAAGAAAAATAAGGCAAATGCTTTATTTTACTTGGTGGTAGAGCAAAAAATAGTTACAGCAAGTAATTTTGCTTCAAAAGCAGGCGATTCAGTTGAACAACTCTTAAAAGAGTTTAATTATGCTGATGGAACATATTTAATTGTTGCTAATACCTTTGAAAATGCTTCACAAGCACTTGGTGCGTTGCGGGTAGAACTAAACACCTGATTTAATTGAGCTAGAGATGAATTTAATTTTAAATGAATTACTAAATTTCCAATGTTTGAATATGATGTAGAAAACAACAAATGAGCAGCTGCACACCATCCTTTCACACAATTTGATCACGATTTATCGCAAATCGATGTAATGGATAAATCTGATATAAAAGCTAAAAGTTATGATTTAGTATTAAATGGTTATGAATTAGGTTCGGGTTCTGCACGTATTTATGATAAAGATGTGCAAGAAAAAATGTTTGATTTAATCGGTTTGGATAAGCAGGCACAAGAAAGTAAATTTGGTTTCTTTTTAAAGGCTTTAGATTACGGAGTTCCACCACATTGTGGAATCGGACTCGGTATCGATCGAATCGTTATGATTTTAGCTAATTTAAACACAATACGCGATACAATTGCATTCCCTAAGAATTCTAAGAATCAAGATGTTTTCACTAATGCGCCTTCATCAGTTGAAACTCAACAACTAGATGAATTGTTTTTGCAAGTAAAATCAAAATAGTAAATTAATAAATTAAAAATGATTTGTTTTTACTTCTTTTTTTGGTAAAATTAAAGAACTTGTTTTAAAATAAACTTAATATATAATAAAAAGGAAATTTATGCGTAAAGAAGTTAGACTTAAAAACAAAATGATCGCAGAAAAAAGAGCTAAAAAACTTTCTAAAGAATATGCAAGAGATTTAAGAAGACAAGAAAGATTAGCACAAGCACAATAATTTAACCCAAACGGGTTTTTTTACACTTTTTTACTTGCTTATCAAGGATTTATAGCAATTTATGAAAACAATATAAATTATTTTTTCTTGTTATTTTTATAGTTTTTTATAAACTTAATAAATTTAATTTATAATTTATAAAATACAAAATAAAAGCAAAGGAGGATAATGGAACATAAGGCACTTTATCGAAAATATCGACCTAAAACTTTTGCTGATGTTATAGGTCAAGAACATATTATTGAGACATTAAAAAACATACTTAAAACTCACAAAATACATCATGCTTACTTATTTAGTGGCCCAAAAGGAACTGGTAAAACGTCAGTTGCTAAAATATTTGCTAATGTACTAAATTGTATGCATACACACGATTTGACTCAGGCTTGCGAAAGTTGTTTATCAAACTATAATGATAATTTTGACATTATTGAAATGGATGCTGCTTCAAACAATGGAGTTGAAGAAATTCGTGATTTAAAAGAAAAAGTTGAACAGGTTCCTATCAATGGGGACTTTAAGGTATACATTATCGATGAAGTGCATATGCTAACTAAAAGTGCCTTTAATGCTTTGCTTAAGACACTTGAAGAACCTCCAAAACATGTGATATTCATCCTTGCAACTACTGATCCACAAAAAATTCCTTTAACAATTTTATCTAGGGTTCAAAGATTTAATTTTAAGCGAATTAACGAACAACAAATCGTCAAGCAACTTAAAAGTATTTTGATAAAAGAAGATATTAAATTCGAAGAAAATGCTCTTAAAGCACTTGCTTCTCTTGCTTCTGGGGGGATGCGTGATGCACTTTCACTTGCTGAACAAGCTAGTTCATTTAATGATAATAAAATCTTATTAGAAGATGTGGTAAACAATTTTGGTTTGATGTCTTTGCAAAAAATTATTGATTTAATTATTTATTTAAAAAACAACGATATAATTAATATTTTAAAATTGATTCAGCAAATGCAAGAAGATGGAATTGATCCAAAACATTTTCTAATATCAATTTTAGAAGTTTTAAAGGAATGAATTATTTTTTCTAAAACTTACGATATGCAAATATTGCATCATATTAATCAAGATGATTTTTATAAACTTCCTTTAAATAATGATTTAGCAGTTAAAATATCAAAGAATATTTATGATATTTTAACTAAAATAACAAAAAGCGAAGAACCTTTTAAACTAATTGAAACAGGATTTATTAATATAGTTGATTTGGATAATTCACCTAAAATTAAAGCAAATCACACTCAAAATCAAGGAAAGAAAATACCTGAAAAAAATGATGAAATAAATTTTATTAATCAACCATATAAAGAACAGGTAACTGAGTCCCCTATTTTAGAAGAAAATAAACTAAATGAATTATTCACAGGTGATGATTTCTTAAAATCCAAGTTTAATAATCTTGAAGTTGAACCTAAGACAAATGCAGATATCAACTACACTGATGTAGATGAAACAATGCAGCATACAAAAGAATTATTACTAAAGACTAATGAATTTATTCTTTCATCTAACGAACATAACGGAAACAAAGAAGATTTAGAAAGTAATATACTTACTGATATTGATACATCAGAACAATTATTTAACAATACAATTGAGATTAATATCCCACATAATCATCAACCGATCAAATATCAGTGAGAAGGTGAAGACGAAATGGAAAGTATGCTGAATTTAGTTTTATGAATCCAACAAGATCGTAACAATCGCAGCACAAAAGATGTTTATAACAAACTAAAACAAGATGCTGAATTTACTAATAATCGAGTAGATTTAAATCGTTTTTTTGAATGATTTAGAGTAATTGATATTTTAGTAGCAACAAAAAATGCAATTATTTTTCAGTGTAATGATGATAAAATGATTGAATTATTAAATAAAAATAAATATAAAGTAGATTTTCAGAAGTTTATAGATTATGTTTATGGTGATGGATATAAATGATTATATTTTGTAAATTCTAATGATCGTGAAAATATTAAAAAACTTGTCACTGAATATCGTAGAGGTAATTATAAACTCAAAAATCCTATACATCAACCTGAAAAACTTATTAATGTTATTCCGAACGATCGCGAAGATCAAATTGAAGCTTCGAAATATATCTATAAAAAAACTTGAAAATCATAGAAAGGCAAATTATGAATGCAGATTTTATTAAAAGAGTAAAACAATTACAAAAAGAAATGCAAATTAAACAAGATGCATTTTCAAAACAAGAATTTGAGGTAGAAAAACAAGGGATTAAAATTGTGGCTACTGGTGATATTCAAATAAAAAGTATTGATATTGATCCAGTTTTAATAGATCCAGATGACAAGGAACTACTTGAAGATTTATTAATCGTTACAATTAATGCTTTAGTTGACAAAATCAATGAAGAACAAGATAAAATAGCACCAAAAGAAATGCCTGGTGGGCTTCCTTTTTAATTACTATGTTTGATTCAGATGATATAATAAATCTTTCTCAAAAACTAAGTAAAATACCAGGATTTAGTAAAAAAACAGTTGAAAAATTTATCTACTGGATTTTTGAAAATGATCAAAGTAGTGTTAATTTACTCGCAAATGAAATTAAAAAAATTAAGGAAAAAACTAAATTTTGTCCAAATTGCACTAGTATATTAACAGAAAATCAAGAATGCAAAATATGCACAGACTTCGATCGCAAAAACACTCTTTTAGTTATTGAAAGTCTTGCTATTTTAAACAAGATAGAAAAATCAGGTATATACTTCGGTAAATACTTTGTTTTTGATAAAAAAATCGAAAATGAAATACAATACAATCAAAGCATTACAGAGATAAAAAAATTTTTAGACTATGCGCAAACCTTTGATGAAATTATTTTAGCACTTTCTCCTACTTTAAAAGGTGAAATTGTAACTAACATACTTAAACAATCATTAAAAGAAAAAGGTTTAAATGTTTCACAAATAGCAATTGGAATACCATTAGGTGCTTCAGTTGATTATATCGACGAAACTACCTTAAAATTCTCAATAAAAAATCGTCAAAATGAATAGAGGACATTTATGTTTATTACATTCGAAGGATTAGACGGAAGTGGAAAGACCACTATTTTAAACCTACTTATTCAATATTTCAAAGAAAAATATCCAAACTTACCTTTTATTTCAACACGCGAACCAGGTGGACATAACATCCCTGAAGCAGAACGGATTAGAGATATTATTCTTGATAAAAATAGTGATTTATCCCCTGTTGCAGAAGCGATGCTATATTCAACTAGTCGCAGGATTCATCTTGAGAAAGTTATTTGACCTGCATTAGAAAAAGGTGAGTTAGTGCTTTGTGATCGCTATATTGATAGTTTCTATGCTTATCAGGGGTTCGCACGTAAGTTAGGATATGATTTTGTTAAACAACTAACAAATTTAATTATTGATAATGCAATACCTGATTTGACTATTTTCTTTGATATCACACCTGAAAAAAGCAAGGAACGCCGTGATAAAAATCGTTTAGTTCAAGATCGTCTCGATAATGAAAAAATGCAGTTCCATCAAGATGTTTATTTAGGTTATCAAAAACTTATTTCCGAAAATCCTTCAAGATTTATTATTGTTGATGGTTCTGAAAATGCTGATGTAGTATGCAAAGAAGTTGTTGATAAACTCCATCAAAATCCTAAATTTTTAAGTTATATAAATAATAAAAATGTACCAAATACTAACTAAATTCGATAAGTTAAATAAAAAAAATAAATTGTCACATTTATACCTTTTTAAAACTAATTCAGATAATGTTGATAATTTTTTATTGCAGCTTATTAACATGATTAATAATACTAAATTTGCACCAGACACAGATTTAAGCAAACTTACAAATAATATTTATTTAATCGATGGAAGCAAAGATATAATTAAAAAAGATGATGTTCAAGCAGTAATTTATCAAGCACAATTTCAACAAAATAATAATCAAAAAACCATTATAATAATTAAAGATATCGATCATACTACACATATTACAATAAATAGTTTTTTAAAATTTATTGAAGAACCAAATGATAATACAATTATTTTTGCTACCACCAGCAAGATAAATAAGGTTTTACCAACAATTATTTCACGATCTCAAATTATTAATCTTATCCCTTTTTTAAAAAAACCAAATAAGGAAAATTGATACCAAAATTTTAGCGAAAACGAGCAGCATATAGTAATTTTGAAACAATTAATAACTTATTTTGAACAACTATTACAAAATAATTCAAAATATACACTTAATTTATTTTTAGATTTTTTAAATGAAAATCTAAAAAAAGAAAATATTTTTTTCTTTAATGCATTAAAATACCTATTTCAAACCAGTAATTTATTAAATTATAAATATAAAGAATTGGACAAAATATATAGATTAATAAATAGAAAAACACAAAATATTCGACAAGTTAATTCTGCTAATAAATTAATGCTTGAATTTAACAAAAATTTATCAGATTATAACAGTAATTTTGAGATGCAAAAAGTTGCTTTATTAATTAAACTTAGAAGGTTATATGAGTAAGTTATATATAATAGGAACTCCAATAGGTAATCTTAAGGATATAACGTTTCGCGCTGTTGAAACTTTAAATAAAGTAGATATAATTGCTTGTGAAGATACCAGAGTAACTACCAAACTATTAGAACATTTTAGTATAACCAAAAAAACATTGATTACTAATAATGCTTTTAACGAAAATGCTACTGCTAAAATTATTTTAAACTTTCTGCAAGCACAAAAAAATGTCGGATTGGTTTCCGATGCTGGGATGCCTGTTGTTTCTGACCCTGGTTTTAGTATTATTAATCTTGCAAGAAATAACGGATATGATATTGAAATAATTCCTGGTGTTTCTGCAGTAACAACAGCGTTTGTTGGTTCCGGATTTTCTAATAATTTTACTTTTTTAGGTTTTATCAAAGATAAAAGTCAGCAGCGAAAGAATCAACTTACTAATTTATCTGAAGGAACATATATTTTCTTTATATCACCACATAAACTACTTCAAACCATCAAAGATATTTATGATGTTTTTAATGATAATGTCAATATATGTTTAGCTAAGGAACTTACAAAAATTTATGAACAATGATTTTTCGATAAACCTTCTGTGTTAATAACCAAGTTTCAAAATATTGAAAAAATAAAAGGTGAATATACCTTAGTTATAAACATCCCAAAAACAAAACATATTAAGGTGAATAAATATCCTAAAATTAATAAAAATATCGTTTAGCGCTGCTATATAGTGCTAAACGATTTATTTATTTAAAACCATTTGGAAATAATGCTGTCTTAAACGGTGTTTGTGAATTATCAAAACCGTTTGGATAAATTAATAATAAATTTTGACGATACGAAGCTGTTTGTGCCGGGTATTTCTTCTTATCACTCCCATCAATTAAATTATATGCTTTTAATTTATCAAAATCATGTGATAGAAAGAACGGTGCAAATCCAGCTACCTTAGAAAAGTCATTCTTTTGAACATCTGAAGCAACTGCATCATATATACCTATCATTTGTCCAAATTCATTATACACAAGCGAACCAGATGCTCCATAATATAATGATGAAAATCAAATTGAATAATTATAACCATAATAATTACCTAGCAATCTTCCTTGTGCTGAAGTATAAGGTGTATAATTACCACTATTAATCTTTTCTTCTGCGCTATTTGTAGGTAATGCAAAAGTTTTTTCATTTGATTTACTTCGTGAATTTCATTTTAAAGAAGTTGAATTTCTTTCAGTTGGATTATTAATACTTCATGCTGCTGTTCCTGATGCATCAGCTTGTGGATAGCCACCTATATATACTTCTTTTGAATTAGTTAAACTGTTTTGGTTTTTTTCATTAAATGCACTCATATAATCAACAGTTTGCATATATACAGAAGTTTTTTTATCTTGATTAGGTAATTGATTTGTTGCATTTAGTCTAGCTAAATAAGAATCAACACCTGCTATAGCCAATTTAAACATTTGCTGTGCTTGAGTATTTAACTTAGACATATCAATATCTATTTCAAAAACAGCAAAATCTGTATAAAATGGATAAAAATTCTCATCTTTTAATTGTTGCTTTAAAATATGACCTTCATCGCTTTCATCATCGGGATCAGCATCAGTAGTATAATTTTTTAGTCGTTCTTGTGCTAATTTCTTTAAATTATCTTGAAATGGTTGAATATATTTGTGATCAATAAAATCAAAACCTGCAAAAATTAACTTTGGAGATGATATACCTACTGCTTTTGTAGTTTCTGATGCGGCTGAATCAGACTTATTTGCATCCAAAAATTCATCTGCTGATGCGAATCATTTAACAGTATTTGCGCTATCTGCTTGATAATTATAGTTATTTTCTTTGATTGTAAAATCAGTTTTTTTTGCTGCTTTACCTATTGAGATTGAACGAGCTTTAATATTTCTCGGATCAATATAATTAAGTTTTTTAGCAACATTTTCATCTAATGTATTTGATAAATCAGCTGCAACATGTAAATTAGTTGCTAAGAAAAGTTTATATTTATTATCGTCTTGTTTATGATAATCAAGTAATCATGCTGTCCCGCTATCTGTTGAACGAAAATCATTACTGTGATCACCTGTCTTATTACCAACACCGAATTTTATAGCAAAACTGCGATCAAAAATTTCATTATATAACTGTTTTCTATCTACTACCTTATATTGCTTAACAAAATCTGGATATTGATTATTTTTACTATAGTCTTGTGTAGGAATATGAAAATCCGGTGGTAAAGATGGGGGGGGTCACGGGTTCTTTTGGTTTATCTGGTTTTGATGGTTGTGGAATTGGGTTCGGTTCTTGTTTTGGTCTTTGTTTTTTAAAAACCAAATTAGTACTTATTTGATTGGTATCTACAATTAATTTTTCAATCTTATAATCTTTATCAAAGTCTAAATTAGTTACATTAAATTTAATTTCCCTTGAATTTTTATCAAAACTTATTGCTGTCAATTTTTCAGTTAAACCACTTATTTGTATTTGTATTTTATCAGTTGTTATATCTGGCGAAATTGGAATTTCATATGCTTTTAATGTTAAAATATACTTATTTGCTTTATTTTCAACACCAGAAACAAGTATTTTATATTTTTGTGGTTGCTTTTGTTGGTTAGTTGTCCCACATGAAATTGCAAGTGCAGATGTTAGCAATGAACCAAATGTTAATAGAGATAATTTTCTCTTCATATTTTCCTTTCTTATATACTTTCTTTGAGTTTATTATTAGTAAATAAAATTAAAGATTTTACAACAATTTCCTCTTCAATATTATTAAAAATTTCTTTATTAAAGAAACTTAAATCTCCTCCGGTGAAAATTATTTTATAATTTTGCTTATTTATATAATTTAAATACATAATTAAAGATAAAATTCTAAATTGAATCCCTGATGAAACTGCATCAGAAGTATTATAACCGATATTTTTTATATCTTTATTTAATTTGATTTGTTTAACTAATGAAGTATTATCAAAAAGAGCATTTAACCCTTTTTTTATCCCCGGCATTATGCTAACACCGATTATTTTTTTATTTTCAGTTTTACTTAAAACTAATGCTGTCCCTAATGAAACTACATAACCACTTTCATATTTATGCCCAATATAATATGCAGCCAGTAATATATCATTTCCCACTTCTTCTTTTGCTATTTTTTTATTGAATGTTAAATCATTTTCATTGAAATCCAAATATGAAATAAATTTATATTTTATTTTTAAAAAATCAAATACTTGCGATAAAATGATATTTTTTTCTGGTTTAACAGAAGAAATAATAATACTTTTAATATTTATTTTGTTTTTTATTTGAACAATTTTTTCTTTCAATGAATCAAAACTTAATAATTTCACCTCTAATTTTTCAATTATTAAGTTTGAATTCAAAAAATAACCAATTTTAATTAATGTATTACCAAAATCAATATATAACATAAGACTCCAGAATAAGAAAATAAAAGGTTATTAACCTTTTATATATAAATACTCAACAAGTTGATTAATTTTTTTATTTATTGCTTCAGGTTGCTCAAAAAATAAGGCATGTCCACAATTTTGCAAAAGTGTTACATTTTTTTGCATCTTATTTGCAATATTTTTTATAGTAAAGTAAGGAATAAATTTATCATTAATACCAGTAATAAATTCATAGTCATTATTTGCTTGATATAAACTTTTAATGCTTGTTTTTAGGTAATTGGGATTTAAAATCTGTGATGTAACCATATTTAAAAACATAGGTCGCTTTCTATCCATTAATTTCAAAAACATCGTAGCAACTTTTGATAAGTTTTTACGATAATCCAGTTTATCATTATAAATCAAATTATCTGAACTTTCATAAGCTGAATCATAATTTTCAGGTATGAGTCAACTTTTCATTCTTTTGATTGCTGCTTCAACACTTTCACCTAATTTATTATCCAAAATTTCATAATTTATCGGTGCTGCTAGTAGTGCTTTTTTAACTAAATTATTATTTAATAAATACAAAGCACTTGCTCCACCAAGCGAATGTCCAATAACAAGTTTAAAATCATAATTATATTGCTTTACAAATTCTAATGCTACCTGTTGGTATAACTCAATTGTTATTGCTTCTTTAGCACTACTGAAACCACAACCGGGAAAATCGATAGCAACTACATCATAATTACGATTTTTCTGTAAGTAAACTTGGTTTGCAAAAGCAGCAGAGGAATTAAATCCGTGTAAAAATAAAACTTTTGGTTTACCGGTGTTTTCTTCTATATAATGTATTCTTTCGTTTAAAAGCTCTATATATTTACTTTCCATTATTCACCAAACATAATATCAACTATTTCTTGTGGACTAATGCTTCCAAAATAGTTATCTAAATTAGGTACTGATTTTAAAAAATCTAATATTTTATTTTTCTCAAAATCAAGTCCAACTAATGCACTTTCGATGCTTTCGGTTCCTTGTAAGGTAAGAAAATCACCTTCAAATTTAATTTCAACTATTTTGTTTTCTTTTACATTAGCACTTATTTGTAAAATTCCACCATCTGTTTTCTTTTCGCTATAAAAGGAAAATTCCGGATTCTTACCTAAAACTCACTCATTTGATGATCTAATTTTACGCAATTGTGGAACTAAGGTAGTATATTTTTCAGGTATATCAAGCAATTTTGCATCATATTTATGCATCAAATATTCAATGAATTTATTTTTAAATTCATCAATGCTCATTTTTACTGGTAATTCATCTAAAATGTTTGTCACTCTTTGTCTTGCACTATTAATTCCTTTAGATTCCATTTTCAATTTACTTGGATTTAAAACAGTTGAAAGTCTTGTTAAATCAACATTAAATAATATAGTTCCGTGGTGTACAATTTTATTTTTATAAATAAATTGTGCATTACCTGAAAATTTTGCACCATTTACTACTAAATCATTTCTTCCTTTAAATTGTGCATCTAAACCAAGTGATTTTAAGAAATTAAGAACCGGCTCTAAAAACTTTTGATAACTATGCTCTGTTTTATCATTAGTAATAAATGAGAAATTTAAATTACCAAGGTCATGATAAACAGCTCCACCACCTGATAAACGACGATATAAACCTATTTTATCACGCTCTAAAACATCGAATTTAACTTCCTTATATGCATTTTGATTACGTCCAATAATCACATCATTAGCATGTTGATAAAGATAAATAATATCTTCATGATTATCTTCATCTTTAGCCATTATTTCTTCAAGAGGAAGTGTGTAAAATGGTGTAGTTTCCTTACATACATATATTTTCATTTTTTACTCCTTATTTACTAAATCAAAATTTGTTATACTTTTAAAAAGTTTAACAAATTTTGTTTCATTTTCCTTAAGATTTAAATTTGTAACACCAAAAATATTGATTTGTCCATAATCTCAGCGTTTTTGGTATCGATTTTTATCAAGCAAAAATAATAAATCTTCGATGAATCAGTCAAAATATTCAACAGAATATTTTAACTCACGAAGTAGTCCATTAATTTTTATATCCAAAATACGATTTTGATGATTTAGAATCTCAAAATCAAAAGATAAATTTAATTCTTTGCTTGTTACTGTTTGAAATTGCTTCTTCATTTTTTAATTATATCACTATATAAATACAAATGAAAAAGTTAATAAAAAGCAGTGTTTTTGATTATAAAATAAACTTTTAATGACAAATTGAGCAAATTTATTGCATACATTTTCATATTTAAAGCAGATTTTGCAAAAATACTGCTATATTAAGGATTTTTATTTAGAATATATTATAATATAATCGTATTTAATATTTAAGGAGAAGGATGAATTTCCAAAAACAATTAGAAAATACAATTTATCAAAAAAATACTCAATTAAAGAGTAAGAAGACTATTTTGCTTATTGATGGTGAAGATCAAAGATCGATTCAGGCAGCAGCTAAAGTTGCTGAAAGTGATTTAGTAAATATTGTGTTATTAGTTTCACAACACAACTGCTCACTTACACCTAATATCAAGCAGGAAGTTATCTCAGATGAGAAAAAATCAGAATATGCAAAGCAATATTTTGAATTAAGAAAAGGAAAGGAAACTTTAGAAGCATCAGTTAAAAACCTTGAACAAGCACCTTTTTATGCAATGATGATGCTTAAAAACAAAGAAGTTGATGGGGTTGTCGGTGGATTAAATTACACAACAGCTGATATTTTACGTGCTGCTTTTAAAGTAATCGGACCTAAGAAAAACATCAAAACTATTTCTTCTGCTATGATTATGCATAAGGATGAACAAAAATACCTATTTTCAGATATTTCAGTCAATATCAAACCTAATGCAGATCAATTAGCAGAAATCGGATTAAATGCCACCGAATTTGCTAAAAGCCTTGGTTTTGATCCAAAAGTAGCTTTCTTGTCTTTTTCAACAGATGGTTCAGCAGTTAGCGATGAGTCAAAATTATCTGCTAAAGCAACAGCAAAATTTAATGAACTTTCAGATACTAAGGCAATAGGAGAAATCCAATTTGATGCAGCATTTGATGAAAAAGTAAGACAATCAAAATACAAAAAACCTGCATATACAGGAGTTACAAATGTTTTTGTGTTCCCTAATTTAGATGCAGGTAACATCGGATATAAGATTGCACAACGTTTTGGGGGATTCGGTGCAATCGGACCAGTTATTACAGGGATTGCTGAACCTGTAAACGATCTATCAAGAGGATCAACCACAGAAGATGTTTATAATACAGTTTTAATTACTGCATTACAATCTTATAAATAATATGAATGCTTTTGTTATTCTGTATAAAGAATGAAAAAAGTTTTATAATTATTCATATTAAATAAAACGGAGGTTATTTAATGAAAATTATATCAATAGGAGCAAACCATGCTGGGACTTCATTTTTAAGAACAATGAAGAAAATTGCTCCAGACTCACATTTAGTGGCATATGACAAAAATACTGACATTTCTTTTTTAGGATGTGGTATTGCTCTATGAGTTGGTGGGGAATTTTCTAATCCAGATGGATTATTCTACTCAAGTATTGAACAACTTAAATCACTTGGAGTAGACATCAAAGATGCTCATGATGTTATAGAAGTAAATCGTGAAGAAAAATATGTTGTAGTTAAAGACTTAAGAACTGGACAAGTTTTTAAAGACTACTATGACAAACTTGTATATGCTGGAGGAACTTGACCAATTATTCCACCTTTTGAAAACATTCACTTAGACAACATTTTAGTTTCTAAAATCTTTGCACATGCAAAAGAAATTAAGGCTAAGGCAGAATCAAAAGATGTGAGAAATGTTGTTGTTATTGGTGCTGGATACATTGGTGTGGAAATTGTCGAAGCATTCCATAAATATGGAAAACATGTTACCTTAATTGATATGCAAGAACGCATTATACCAAACTACTTTGACAAAGAATTTACTGACAAAGTTGAAGCAACTATGGTAAAAAATGGAATTCAATTACAACTTAATGAAAAAGTTCAAAGATTTACAACTAAAGACGGAAAATGTGTTTCTGCTGTTGTTACAGACAAAGGAACATACGAAGCTGATTTAGTAATCTTGGCTATCGGATTTAGACCAAAAACCGAATTAATTCAAGGTGTTGACAAACTACCTAATGGTGCGATTAAAGTTGACAAATTCCAAAGATCATTATCAGATCAAGATGTTTATGCTATCGGTGATGCAGCTTCAATGATTAGCAATGTTTCAGATGAATATGTAAACATCGCTTTAGCAACAAATGCTGTTAAAACTGGTATTGTTGCTGCTTTCCACTTAGCAGGAAACGAAACTATTCCATTCCCTGGATACTCAGGAACTAACGCTATTAGTGTGTTCGATTTCAACTATTCATCAACAGGACTTTCAGAAGTAGCAGCATCTAGACATCCAAAATTCAAAGATTCTTATGCTGTAGAATACTTTGAAGACAATGATCGTCCTGAATTTATGCGTAAACACTATAAAGTATGAATGAAAATTACATATGACAAAAACACACTTAGACTTTTAGGAGCACAAATTGGTTCAGTAGGTAAAGAAGCAAACCACACCGAGGTAATTTATATGCTATCATTAGCAATTCAAGAAAGATTAACCTTACCACAAATTGCATTAATGGACTTTTACTTCTTGCCACACTTTAACAAACCATTTAACTTTGTAATCCAAACCATTTTAAATGCTTTAAATCTAAATTACAACAAAAAATAAGGAAATTTTCCTTTAAATCAAACATTAAATCAGAAAGGATGTTATGACTTTTAAATTTGTAAAACCTGGATTAGTAATGTCTAAAAAAGAAGAAATTGTTCGTTTCTTAGACATTGATGGAAATTTAACAGCCGAAGGTAAAAAACACGACCCTAAATTATCAAAAGAAGAATTGTTAAAAGCATATAGATTCATGGTTCTTTCAAGAAGACAAGATGAATATATGACACAACTTCAAAGACAAGGGAGAATGCTTACTTTTGCACCTAACTTTGGTGAAGAAGCATTACAAGTAGCGTCTGCTATGGTGTTAACCAAAGACGACTGATTTGTTCCAGCATTCCGTTCAAATGCAACTATGCTTTATATGGGAATGCCTATTAAAAATCAATTATTATACTGAAATGGAAATGAACGTGGAAGTGTAGTTCCAGAAGGGATTAATTTACTTCCTGTTAATGTTCCTATCGCAACACAATGTTCACATGCTGCAGGAATTGCTTATGCAGCAAAACAACTAGGTAAAAAAACTGTATCAGTTTCTTTCGTTGGAAACGGGGGAACAGCTGAAGGTGAATTCTATGAAGCAATTAATATTTCTTCAATTTGAAAATGACCATCAGTTTTCTGTGTAAACAATAATCAATGAAGTATTTCAACACCTGAAAAATTTGAAACTGGTTCTGAAACAGTTGCTGCTAAGGCTGCTGCTGCTGGAATGCCAGGAGTTCGTGTTGACGGAAATGACTTGTTAGCTTCTTATGTAGTAATGAAAGAAGCAGTTGAATTTGCTCGCGAAGGAAATGGACCTGTTTTAGTCGAATTCATTACTTGAAGACAAGGACCACATACAACATCAGATAACCCTAGAGTATATCGTACTGTTGAAGAAGAAAAAGAACACGAAAAATGAGAACCTATGCACCGTATTGAAAAATATCTATACGATAAAAAATACTTAACCGAAGCAGAAAGAGATCAAATGTGAGAATCTGCAATGGAAGAAGTTAAGAAAGCATACAACGAATCATTAGAAGAATTAGATGTAGACATCAATGAAGTATTTGACTACACCTATCACACACTTACACCTGAATTAGAAGAACAAAAACAAGAAGCTTTGGCTTACTATGCAAACTTAAAGGAGAGTAAATAATGGATAAAACAGTTACATTAAATAACATTGGTGCTTTAACTAATGCTATTGATTTAATGATGGAAAAAGATCCAACCGTTGTTCTTTGAGGACAAGATGCAGGGTATGAAGGTGGAGTTTTCAGAGCAACCGAAGGATTACAAAAGAAATACGGGCTTACCAGAGCTTGAGATTCACCTATTGCTGAAGCATCGATGTGTGGTGTTGGAGTTGGAGCAGCTATTTATGGACTAAAACCTATTGTTGAAATTCAATTCCAAGGATTCTCTTTCCCTGCATTTCAACAACTTTTTGTGCATGCAGCTAGATATAGAAACAGAACTCGTGGAAGAGTAACAGTTCCAATGGTATTAAGAATGCCTATGGCAGGTGGAGTTAGAGCTCTCGAACACCACTCAGAAGCGATTGAAGCACTTTATTCACACATTCCTGGATTAAAAGTTGTTATGCCATCAACTCCTTATGATACAAAAGGATTAATGATAGCAGCTATAAATGACCCAGATCCAGTTGTATTTTTAGAACCAAAGAAAATTTACCGTTCATTTAAACAAGAAATTCCAGCTGAAATTTATGAAGTTCCAATTGGAAAAGCAAATGTTTTAGTTGAAGGAAACGACTTAACTCTTGTAACATACGGAGCACAAGTTCACGAATCACTTGAAGCACTTAAAAAACTTCAAGCATCTAATCCAGAAATCAGTGTAGAATTAATTGACTTAAGAACTATTAAACCAATTGACACTGAAACTATTGTAAATTCAGTTAAGAAAACCGGAAGATTACTTGTGGTTCATGAAGCCGTTAGATCATTTTCAGTTTCAGCAGAAATTATTGCTAGAGTAAACGAAAGAGCATTTGAATACTTACAAGCTCCTTTAGCACGTTTAACCGGATACGACATCACAGTTCCTTTAGCACGTGGAGAAAAATATCACGCAATTGATAGTGATAAAATTGTTGCTAAAATTAAAGAGGTTGTTTCTTTTTAGGTTATAATTAACTACTAGAAAGGAAATTTATGGAAAGAAAAATCGCAACTCCTATTGCTCGTGCTATAGCGAACAAATTGGGAATTGATATTAATTTAGTAACTGGAACAGGGCCACAAGGTAGAGTTACTGAAGCAGATGTTCGTGCATTTGCTGCAGCACCTGCTGCAAAACCTGCTGCCCCTGCTACCGCTGCACCTGCTGCTACTTCTGCTGCTCCTGCAGCACATGTTGATGTAGTGAGCAAACCTGCACCAGTTACCTTAGACGGAAGAAGAGAAAAAATTACTCCAATCCGTAATGCTATTGCTCGTGCAATGAAAACTTCACAAGCATCTGTTGCATACTTTTCATTAGTAAATGAAATCGATGTAACTCGTCTTTGAGATTTAAGAAAATCAATCGTAGAGGATGTGCAAAAAGCTACTGGGGTAAAATTAACATTCTTACCTTACATTGCAAAAGCAATTATTACTGCTTTAAAAGAATTCCCTATTTTTGCTGCTAAATATGATGAAGCAGCTAACGAAATCGTTTATCCTACAACTATTAATTTAGGAATTGCTGTTGATACAGCAGCTGGGTTAATGGTTCCTGTAGTAAAAGATGCCCAAAACCTTACAATCGTGGATTTAGGTAAAGAAATTATCCGTTTAGCACTTGCTGCTAGAGATAAAAAAATTAAACCTAATGAAATGTCTGGTGGATCATTTACCATTACTAACTATGGTTCAGTAGGTGCTTTATTTGGAACACCTGTTATTAACTGGCCTGAAATATCAATCGCTGGTGTCGGAGCTATTCTCGATAAACCAGTTGTTAAAAATGGACAAATTGTACCTGGTAAAGTAATGAACTTTACCGTCGCTGCAGACCACAGATGAATTGATGGTGCTGCTGCCGGTAGATTCGCTGCTAGAGTTAAAGAATTACTTGAAAAACCAGAAATTTTAGGAGTTTTATAGTATGCATAAATTTAAATTTGCTGATATAGGAGAAGGATTACACGAGGGAACAGTTGCTGAAATTTACAAAAAAGAAGGTGATGAAGTAAAAGAAGGTGATTCGCTTTTTTCTGTTGAAACCGATAAAGTTACTTCAGATATCCCTTCACCTGCAACTGGTAAAATTGTGAAGGTTTTAATGGCTGTCGGGGATGTTATCCATGTTGGCCAAGAAATATATTATATCGATGATGGAAGTGGAGATGTTGAAGAAGCAGCCCCTGTCGCTGCTCCTGCACCACCTGCACCAACTAAAGAAGAACCTGCTGAAGAAGGTGGGGGAGCTTCAGTTGTAGGTGAAGTTAAGGTTTCAAATCAACTTTTTGACCTTTCTTCATTCAAAAGACCAGCAACCGCTACCAAACCTGCACCAGTTGCACCTGCCTCAACATCTGCTGCACCTGCAGTTGAGGCAAAGAACACAGGAAAAGCATATACAGGTAAAGTTGAAGAAGAATTTGACTTAATTGTTATTGGTTCTGGGCCTGGTGGATATTTAGCCGCTGAAGAAGCAGGTGGTGCTGGATTAAAAACTTTAATCATCGAAAAAGAATTTTGAGGTGGAGTCTGCTTAAATGTTGGATGTATCCCTACAAAAGCATTATTAAAAACTACTGAAGTTTTATCAAATATTAAACATGCACACGATTTTGGAATTGATGGAATAATTGATGTTAGTGTAAACTGAGAAAAAATGCATGCCAGAAAAGCCGGTGTGGTAAAACAACTTACTAATGGTGTACAAGCTCTAATGCGTATGAACAAGGTTAAAACTATCCTTGGAACAGCAAAATTTGTTGGAGCCCATGAAGTTGAAGTTGATTCAAAAGTTTACCGTGGGAAAAATATTATCATTGCAACCGGTTCATCTGATCGTAAAATACCACTTCCTGGATTTGAAGAAGGTTATAAATCAGGTAAGTTAATTACTTCAAAGGAAGCAATTAACCTTAAAAACAAACCACAATCATTAACTATCGTTGGTGGAGGTGTAATCGGGGTTGAATTTGCCCAAGTATTTTCTGCTGCTGGAACAAAAGTAACTATTTTACAAAACCTTCCAACTGTTTTAGCAATGCTTGATAAAGATATTATCAAACAAGTTACTGCTGATTTAAAAGAAGCAGGTGTTACAGTTATTGCTAATGCAAATACAACAAAATTTGAAAACAACAAAATTTTCTATACTGTAAATGGTAAGGAAGAATCAATTGAATCAGAATTAGTTTTAGTTTCTGTTGGTAGAGTTCCAGAATCACTTGGTTTAGAAGAAGTCGGAATCAAACTTGGAGATCGTAAGCAACTTTTAGTAGATGAATTCTGTAAAACCAATGTTGATGGTGTTTATGGTATCGGTGATGTTGTAGGTCAATCAATGTTAGCACATGTTGCTTACAGACATGCAATTGTTGCTGTATCTAACATTCTTAAAAAAGAAGTTAAATACTCTTCAAAAACCGTTCCTGCTTGCGTTTACACCCATCCAGAAATTGCAACTGTCGGATTAACTGAAGAACAAGCAAAAGAGCAAGGTAAAGATTTTATAGTAGCTAAACACCAATTCACATTCATTGGTAAAGCATTAGCAGCACACGAAGAAAAAGGTTTTGCTAAATTTATTATTGGAAAAGAATTTGGTGAAATTCTTGGATGTCACATTATTGGTGGAACAGCAACAGACTTAATCTCAGAGGTTGTTTTAGCTATGGATTTAGAATCAACTATCTATGAAATAGCTTCTGCTATACACCCACATCCAACTTTCTCAGAAGTA